>JAVLFO010000651.1:0-2737 GCA_046052805.1 Aquabacterium sp.
TCGGCTGCTTCGTTGAGCTTCCAGATGGACTTACTGGGCTTGTTCATTCGAGCAAGCTGAACGGACTCGTCGTAGATGCAGGAGATCGTGTGGAGGTAAAAATCATATGGGTCGATTCGATTCAGAAGAGAATGAGCCTAAGCATGGTCGATGTACTTCAAGAAGAAGCGGGCGACTTGTTCGGCCCGATTGTGTCTAACTGAATATTTCAATGCTTCTAAGCTCTTTGAGAGGCGTTGGTCCCGATCGGCTCGGGCGTTTCTAAATGGCCCACTCCTCCACAGAGCATCTCGGCGTTAAGGACTGCAGAGGTCCGCATTGAGTTCATTTGAGCTACGTGTTGTTAGCGGACGCACTCGTCGTACTGCGTCCGTCGGGAAACAGTGATGCACGCGCCGTTGATGGTCCGCTCCCGCTGCTTAGCCGCCTGCCGAAATAGCGCGCCAAGGCTACGCACCTATCCGCTTTCCCCGAGTCAGGTGTCGCGCGTTTGTTTCAGGTTATTTTGTCCCGAACCATAAAAGCCAGCCACACAAATTGCCGCGAGCCAAAGGAGAGGTCCCTAATGCCAACCAAAGCGATCACAAAACTGGATATTCCTAAAATTGTCGCCCGAGCCCTGGAGGGGCAGCTGGAACAAAGCGGCGCCTTCCTTTACAGCAGCCACGACACGATTAGACCGGGCGAGATCTACTTTCTCGGATTGAATCCCGGTGGCCAGGGAGGACCATCGCTCGGGGAGCGCTTGGCCACCCTGCTCAGCCGTGAGGAAAACGCCTACCTTGACGAGGCCTGGGACAACGGAGGCGGCTCCTACAAGCCTGGAGGGGCCCCACTTCAAAAGCGGGTGGACTGGCTTCTGAGCCAGCTGGGCGTGGATACCCGCAACGTGCTGTCCACCAACCTCATCTTCATGCAAAGCAGGGATGCAAGTGGCGTCTCAATTGAGCAAGCCAAGCTGTGCTGGCCTGTGCACGAAGCCCTGTTAAGCATCGTACGCCCCCGCGTCATCCTCACGTTTGGCAATTCCAGCTTCTCGCCCTATGGCTACCTTCATACCCTGTATGGCGGCAGTCAGCGCTACGCACCTTCTGGCCACGGCAACTGGTCCCTCAAGGGGTTCAACGCTCGCATGCCGTGGGGCGAGGTGTTCGTAGCGGGCCTTCCTCACCTGAGCCGGTACAAACCAATCGGGAAGCAGCACGTGGTGGACTGGCTCAAGAACGGCGGCAACGAGTAACGGCGCGGGAAATGTCCGTTTGTATGCCCCCTCCATTGCTCACGATTCCCACTGTTGACGCCCGCGTGCGCTGACGCACAGCCAAACGGCGCCCATGCTGCGAGGCTTCAGCAGCACAAGATGTGCTGCAACAGGAGAGCCCCCATGCTCAACACCACGTCCAACCCCATTCACGACGCATGCCTGAACGCCTGCAATGAATGCGCTGCCGCATGCCTGCAATGCGCCACGGCCTGCCTCCAGGAGGCCAACCCCAAGCCCATGGCGCACTGCATCGCGCTGGATCTGGAATGTGCCGACCTCTGACAGCGATGCGCCGAAGCATGCAAGCGCTGTGTAGACGCGTGCGCCGCCATGTCCCATTGAGCGGAGCAAGCACCAAGCACCGTCGACGGGTTGGTGTCGAGCTCGCTGAGCCAACTCGTTAAGAAGCCGCTCGCCAGACTGGCAGCCGAGCGGCACCGGCCGTGGCGCACCCTGCGCTGCGCGCACTCAAAGCGGCAACTTGCGCGTCAAGGTCTGCCAGTACATCACCCAGTCGCCCATGAAGCTGTAGACCGGGTAGGTGAAGGTGGCGGGCTTGTTGTGCTCAAAGAAAAAGTGCCCCACCCACGCAAAACCGTAGCCAATCACAGGCAACAAAGCCAGCGCGCCCCAAGCCTGGTTCATCACTGCCCAGCCCAACACCAGCAAAAACAGGGTTGAGCCCACCACGTGCAGGCGCCTGCAGGTCAGGTTGCTGTGCTGCGAAAGGTAAAAGGGGTAGAACGACGCAAAGCTCGTGTAGCGCTCAGACATGAAAACCTCCCAAAAGGGTCAGGGGTCAAGGGACGTTGCGGCGCTGACGGCTCAACAACAAGGCCGAAATCATGGCCAGAGCATAGTGGCAGGCCACCCCCGCAATGAATCGGGGGAAATCCAGATGCGCGTCGTCATCGGCTCGATCTGACACCGTGCGCAGTACAACGTAGGGCACGTCAAAGTCATGGCACACCTGGGCCACAGCTGCGCCCTCCATCTCAACCGCCAGCGCGTCGGGCAAGGCCTCGCGCAGGGCCGTACTGGCCTGGGCCGTGTGGATGAACTGATCGCCGCTGACGATCAAGCCCGTGTGCACGCGCGGCGTTGCAGGCAAGCCCAGGTCGGCCAGGTGCCGCGCAGCCAAATCGCCCAAGACACCACCTTCGGCCAGCGCTTGGGGTGACAAAGCTTGCGTCACCACGCGCGCCACCTCGGCGACGCGCTCTGGCGGCGGGCACAGACGCGTCACGCCGCAGCCGGGCAATTCAAAGCGCGGGAACAAGGGCGAGGCGTCCATGTCGTGCTGAACCAAGGCATTGGCCACCACCACGTCGCCCACGCGCACCTGGTCTCCCAAGCCCCCTGCCACGCCGGTGAACCACACCTCGCGCACGCCAAATTCGGCGATCAAGAGCGTGGTGGTCGTGGCCGCAGCCACTTTGCCGATGCGCGAGAGCACGGCCACCACCTCAGCGC
>JAVLFO010000652.1:0-1549 GCA_046052805.1 Aquabacterium sp.
CGCGGCCCCGCGCCTGCCTGTGAGCGACGATGGCGCCGTGGCCTGGGTCGATGCGCTGTCTGCCGCGCGCCAGCCCGGCCCCTTGCTGGCACAGCCCGACGACCTGGCCGTGATGCCCTACACCTCGGGCACCACCGGCCACCCCAAAGGCTGCATGCACACGCACCGCAGCGTCATGTACAACACCGTGGCGCGTGGCGTGTGGCTGCAAAGCCCACCCGATGCGGTGCAGCTGGCCGTGCTGCCCTTCTTCCATGTCACCGGCATGCAAAACGCCATGAACGGCACGCTGTACCAAGGCGCCACCACCGTGCTCTTGCCGCGCTGGGACCGCGAGGTCGCGTTGCAACTGATCGAGCGCTACCGTGTGCACGGCACCCAAATGATCTCGACCATGGTGGTGGACATGCTCTCGCACCCCGATGTGGACCGCTTCGACCTCAGCAGCCTGCGCAGCATCGGCGGCGGTGGCGCGGCCATGCCCGAAGCCGTGGCCGGCAAGCTCAAGGCGCTCACCGGGCTCGATTACATCGAGGGCTACGGCCTGAGCGAGACCATGGCGGCCACCCACATCAACCCCGTGCACCGGCCCAAGCGCCAGTGCCTGGGCATCCCCATCTTTGATGTCGACTCGCGCGTGGTCGACCCCACCACCCTGGCCGAGCTGCCCGAAGGCGAAGTGGGCGAGATCATCACCAGCGGCCCCCAAGTGATGATGGGCTACTGGCGCAACGAACAGGCCACGGCCGACGCTTTCATTGAGCGCGATGGCAAACGCTTCTTCCGCACGGGCGACTTGGCCCGCGTCGATGCCGACGGCTACGTGCACATGGTCGACCGACTCAAGCGCATGATCAACGCCTCGGGCTTCAAGGTCTGGCCCAGCGAGGTCGAAGCCCTGATGTATGCGCACCCCGCCATCCAAGAGGTCTGCGTGATCGCAACGCCCGATGCCCGTCGCGGCGAAACCGTCAAGGCCGTGGTGGTGCTGCGCCTCGGCCACGACCAGGTACGCGAGCAAGACATCGTCGATTGGGCCCACGCCCACATGGCCGCCTACAAAGCCCCACGCCTGGTGCAGTTTGTGCCGCACCTGCCCAAGTCCGCTACGGGCAAGATCCTATGGCGCAGCCTGCAAGACCAAGAACACCCCTCCCTTTTGAAGGACACCCCATGAGCCAAGCCAACCCCTCGTTCAATTGGGCCGACCCGATGCTGCTGGACGACCAGCTCACCGCCGACGAACGCATGATCAAAGAAGCGGCCCGCGACTACGCGCAAGGCAAGCTGCTGCCCCGCGTGACCCTGGCCTTTCGCAACGAACAAACCGACCCGGCCATCTTCCGCGAGATGGGCGAGCTGGGCCTGCTGGGCGCCACCATCCCCACCGAATACGGCGGCGCAGGCCTGAGCTATGTGGCCTACGGTTTGATCGCCCGCGAGGTCGAACGCGTGGACTCGGGCTACCGCTCGATGATGAGCGTGCAGTCCTCGCTCGTCATGGTGCCGATCCTGTCTCTTATACACATCTGACGCTGCCGACGATCTT
>JAVLFO010000653.1:0-3333 GCA_046052805.1 Aquabacterium sp.
AGGGGCATCGCGTGGTGAGTCGCGGTGGTCGCGGAATTCGCGCTGCTCGCGGGGCTGCCGCTCGTCGCGACGGGCAGGGGCGCCGCGCACATCGCGTGTGTCACGTGGATCACGCGCAGGGCGCGCATCGCGGGGATCGCGGTCATCACGGCGTGGCTCGCGTGCATCACGCCCTTCGAAGGGCGGCCTTTGCGATGGCGCTTCGACCGCAAAGCGCGCGGCGCGGGCCGCGGCCTCTTCGCGGGCCTTGGCAGCGTCGGCTGCGCTCGGGCGTTGACGAGGTGCTTGTCCGCGCACGGGTGCTTTGCGGTTGGGATCGGCCGGGGTCTGGGCGTCGGCCTGGAGCGGTTTGCTCAGGCCCAGTTTTTTGCGTTCTGTCATGTGGGGTCCAGCCTGGGCGTCAGCGGCCGCGCAGGAAAAGCGCGTCGAGTTCACGCAGGGTCAGCTGGCGCCAAGTGGGGCGGCCATGGTTGCATTGGTCTGCTCGGTCGGTGGCTTCCATGTCGCGCAGCAGGGCGTTCATCTCCACCAGCGTCAACTGGCGGTTGGCGCGCACGGCGCCATGGCAGGCCATCGTGGCCAGCAATTCGTGTTGTGCGCGGCGGATCACGTCGCTGGCATCGAGCTGTGCCAACTCGGCCAGCACCGAGCGCGCCAGTTCAATGCCATCGGCTTGCGACAAGGCCATGGGTGTGGCGCGCACGGCCAGCTTGCCGGGGCCGAGGGTGTCGACGTCCAGGCCCAAGGCGAGCAGCGCGTCGCGCTGGGTTTCGGCCGTGGCGATTTCTTGAGGTGTGGCGGCAAAGCTCAGCGGGATCAGCAGGGGCTGGCTCTCCAGGCGCTCGTGGGCCATCTGGGCTTTGAGCCGCTCGTAGACCACGCGCTCGTGGGCGGCGTGCATGTCCACAATGATCAGGCCCTTGGCGTTTTCGGCCAGCACATAGATGCCGCCGACTTGCGCGATGGCGCGCCCCAGCGGCCACTCGTGCTCGTTGTGGGTCATGGCCTGATGCGCTTGGCTTGCTTGGCTGTTGATGCTCTGATCGATGAGGCCAGATTGAACTTGGCTGGTGCTACCCTGATCTTCCAGCCCAGAAGGCACCACGCGGGGCGGGTTCAATCCAGCAAAGGCGTCCACCGTATCATTGCCAGCACCTGCGTCAGCCGACCGCATCGGGTTGCCCGAGGGCCATCCGGCCCAGCGTTGCGCCGGTGCGCTGTCAGCCACACGGCCCCAGCCCAAGGGCGACTGCTGCGTGTTGCTGGCGGGCCAGGCTGGCGCGCTGGACTCGCCAGCCGTCAACACGGTGGTCTGTGCCTCAAGGGATGTGGGGCCGGCGCCTGATGGCGTCACGGCATTTGCATGGGCAGCCGCATCCAAACCGACGCCCAAGCTGGCGCCGTCACCCGCTTTGGCGCGCGACAAGGCCAGCGCGCCCTCAACGGCTTTGCGCACCGCTTGGTGCACCTCGCGCGAGTCGCGGAAGCGCACTTCGATCTTGGTGGGGTGCACGTTCACGTCGACGCGGTCGGGCGCGATCTCGATGAACAGCACATACGTGGGCTGACGCGAGCCGTGCAGCACGTCTTCATAGGCCGAGCGCACGCCGTGCGAGATCAGCTTGTCTCGCACATAGCGGCCGTTCACATAGCAGTACTGCCAGTCGGCACGCGAGCGCGCGGCGTCGGGCAGGCCGGCGCGGCCATGCACACGCATGGGGCCGATCTGGATGTCGACCACCCGGCTGGTGCGGATGAACTCGTCACCCAGCACGTCTTGCAGGCGCGCCTCGGCGGTGCCTGGGCGCATCTGCTCCACCAGCTTGCCCTCGTGCCACACCGTGAAGCCCACATCGGGCCGCGACAGCGCGTGGCGCCGGATCGATTCGAGGCAGTGCGCCAGCTCGGTGGGCTCGCTCTTGAGGAACTTGCGGCGCGCCGGCGTGCTGAAAAACAGCTCGCGCACCTCGACACTGGTGCCCACGCCGCGAGCGGCGGGTGTGACCTCGCCCGAGCGGGCGTCCAGCCGGTGCGCGTGTCCGTCTTGTGCAGTGCGGCTGGCAATCGAGGCATCAGACACCGACGCGATGGCGGCCAAGGCCTCGCCCCGGAAACCCATGGTGCCCACGCTTTCGAGGTCGTCGAGCGAGCGGATCTTGCTGGTGGCATGGCGGCGCAGCGCCAAGGGCAGCTCGCCCAGCGGGATGCCGCAGCCATCGTCTTCGACCAGGATCTGGCGAATACCGCCGGCCATGAGCTTGACGGTGATCTGGCTGGCACCCGCATCCAATGCGTTGTCAACCAACTCGCGCACCACCGAAGCGGGGCGCTCAACCACTTCACCGGCGGCAATTTGGCTGATCAGCTCGTCGGGCAGCTCGCAAATGGTGCGGCGTTCAGTCGGGCGAGTGGCCTGTGGCGGCGCTGCGTCCTCAGCGGGGTCTGGCGTCAGCGGTTCACGGGCAAGCTCTTGCGTCATCTGCGCATTGTAAAAGGGTGGGCACACTTTTGGCTTGATAATCCCGCGCCATGGACATCGCACCTTTCCTCATCGACTTCATCTTGCACATTGACAAGCACCTGCTGCTCTTCGTGCGTGACTTTGGCCCTTGGGTGTACGCCCTGTTGTTCCTGATCATTTTTGTCGAAACTGGCGTCGTGGTGATGCCTTTCCTGCCGGGCGACTCGCTGTTGTTCGTGGTGGGGGCACTTTGCGCGGCCGGCATGATGAGCTTGCCGCTGTCCATCGGTTTGCTGGTGGTGGCGGCCGTGCTGGGCAACCAGAGCAACTACACGATCGGCAAGTTCATTGGCCCGAAGGTCTTCCAGTGGGAGAACTCTCGTCTGTTCAACAAAAAGGCCTTCGAGCAAGCCCACGCTTTTTACGAAAAGCATGGTGGCATCACCATCGTAGCTGCGCGCTTCATGCCCTTTGCGCGCACCTTCGCGCCTTTCGTGGCCGGCGTTTCGCAAATGAGCCGTGGCAAGTTCACCCTGTATGACGTGGGCGGTGGCGTGTTGTGGGTGGGTGGCGTGACCTTGGCAGGCTACTTCTTTGGCAACATTCCCTTCGTCAAGGCCAACCTCGACAAGATCATCTGGGCCATGATTTTCATCCCCGGGGGCTTGGCGGTGCTGGGCTCGTGGCGCGCCAGCCGCAAGGCCAAGGCGCAGGCCGCTGCCTCGGGCGTGGCGCCTCAAGCCAAGGCCTGATCGCTCAAGGCGCGGTCACAAGGCGCGCTCACAAAGCGCGGTTGCGCGCCAGCGGTGGGTTCTTGGCGAAGTAACGCTGGATGCCCGCCAGCAAGGCGTTGGCCAGCTCGCTTTGATAGC
>JAVLFO010000654.1:0-2362 GCA_046052805.1 Aquabacterium sp.
GCCTTGTTGCGGGCAAACACGCCCACGGTGACCACGCCGGGCCATTGGTTGATGTCGGACTCGAACTGAGCGGGGGCGGTGATCTGCAGCCCGGTGACGTCCACGATGACGTTGCCGTTGTCGGTGGTCACGCCCTCGCGCACCTTGCCGACGCCACCCAGTTTGGCAAAGCCGCGGATCACTTGTGCCGCCGCCATCGGGATCACCTCGACCGGCAGCGGGAAGGCGCCCAGCACCTTGACCAGCTTGCTCTCGTCGGCAATGCAAACAAAGCGTTCGGCCAACTCGGCCACGATTTTTTCGCGGGTCAGGGCCGCGCCGCCACCCTTGACCATGTGGCCTTGGTGGTCGATCTCGTCGGCCCCGTCGATGTAGACGCCCAAAGACGTCACGTCCTCGGACGGCGTCACAACGATGCCAAGCGATTGCAAGCGCTGCGTGCTGCGCACCGAGCTCGACACGGCACCCTTGATCAGGCCGGGGTTGGCCTTGAGTGCCTCGCCCAGCGCGTCGATGAACTTGTCGACCGTGGAGCCCGTGCCCACACCAACGATGCTGCCTTCTTGCACATAGGCCAGGGCGGCGCGGCCCACCAGGGTTTTGAGTTCGTCTTGGGTCATGGGGTCGGTCTCTTGAAAATCAGGTCAAACAGGAAAAGCTACAGGTTTCGGTCGGCAAGGTGGGCGCTATTGGGCGCGCCCCGTCAGGCTCATCCAAGCCGTCAAGGCGCCGATCAACACGGGCTGATGCACCATGTAAAACGTCAGGCTCCACTGGCCTAGGCCGCTCAAACCACGGTGCACGCGCGACAGGACTGTATTGTCGCCGCTGATCGGGCTGTGGCTGCTTTGCAGGCTGGCGGGGCGATGGGCCAGCAGCCATTGCGTACCGGCCATGCCCCACAGCATCACACCCAACCAGGGCATGAGCGGCACGTAGTCTTCGGTCACGGGCTTGCGCGTGACCAGGCCCACCCAGTTGGTCCATCGGGTGTCAAAAAATGGGTGAGACACCCATTGCGGCAGGGCCACGATCAGGGCGCCCAAAGGCCACAGCCAGGGGCCCAGCGGTGCACTCAGGCGGGCCAGCACCAGCATCACGGCCATGCCATGCAGCACGCCAAAGTAGATGTAGCTGTGCGGGAACATGAGCCAGCTGCCCACGCTGACCAAGGCCGCGCAGGCCACGATCTGGGCCCAGCGACGCCAAAAACGCGGCCAGCTTTGCCCTTGCGCCGTGGCCACAGCCTGCCCGGCGCCGGCGCACAGCAAAAACATCGACAGGATGCAGGTGCGTTGGGTGGTCCACAGCGGGTCGCTGTAGAAGTTGGCGTCGATCAAGCGCTCGTTGCTCAGGTCAAAGCCAAAATGAAAGCAGGCCATCCACAGCAGGGCCAGGCCGCGCAGTGCGTCGAGTCGGTCAAAACGGGTCATGGCGTGCAGCGTACCGCATGCACGGGGGGCACCTGCCGTTTGCGCAAAACGTCATGCACACGTCGCGGCGCTGTCACATGCTGCGACCAACATGGCGCTCATGCCGACCTGGACCAACGCCCCCTTCTTGCGCGCTTTGACATCGCCTGTGAGCAAGGCGGCAGCTGCCGGCATGGCCGCGGCGACCCAGGCGGCGATGGCCAACCCTCAGCACGAAGGTGCCGACGAGGGGGGTATCCGCCTGCGCACGGTGTGGATCTCTGACGTGCACCTGGGCACGCCGGGCTGCCAGGCCAAGGCCTTGCTCGACTTCCTCAAGCACGTTGAGTGCGAAACGCTTTACCTGGTCGGCGACATCATCGACGGCTGGCAACTGCGTCGCAACTGGTACTGGCCGCAGGCACACAACGATGTCGTCCAAAAGCTGTTGCGCAAGGCACGCAAGGGCACCCGCGTGATCTATGTGCCAGGCAACCACGACGAGTTTGCGCGCAAATACCTTGACCACGCCTTTGGCGGCATCGAGGTCCACGAGGAATGGATCCACCACACCGCCGATGGCCGCCAGCTGTGGGTGACGCATGGCGATCTGTACGACGGCGTGATCCAGTGCGCGCGCTGGCTGGCCTTGCTGGGCGACTCGCTGTATGAGTTCACCCTCAAGCTGAACCGGCACCTCAATTCATGGCGCGCACGGGTGGGCCTGCCCTATTGGTCGCTGTCCAAGTACCTCAAGCTCAAGGTCAAACGAGCCGTGAGCTATGTGGGCGACTTTGAATCGGCGCTGGCCCGAGAGGCCCGCAAACGTGGCGTCGATGGCCTGGTGTGTGGCCACATCCACCACGCTGAAATGCGCGACATCGATGGCATCTTGTATTGCAACGACGGCGACTGGGTCGAGAGCCTGAGCGCCTTGGTCGAGCACGCCG
>JAVLFO010000655.1:0-2326 GCA_046052805.1 Aquabacterium sp.
GGGCATGACCAACACCGACGGCGTGCACGTGAACGGCCGCCAGATCGACTCCGGTGATTGCTCGGGCCCGAAGAGCGCCCGCAACGTCTTGATGAACCCGGACGTGGATGCGGCCGTTTTAGAGACGGCGCGCGGCGGCATCCTGCGCGAAGGCCTGGGCTTCGACCGTTGCCAGACGGCGGTCGTGACCAACATTGGCGCAGGCGACCACCTGGGCCTGAACTACATCACCACGGTCGAAGACCTGGCGGTGCTCAAGCGCGTGATCGTCATGAACGTGGCCCCAGATGGCTACGCCGTGCTCAATGCCACCGACCCCATCGTCACGGCGATGGCACCCAAGTGCCCCGGCGGCATCATTTACTTCGCGGCAGACGCACACAACCCTGTGCTGACCGCCCACCGCGCCCAGGGCAAGCGCACCTTGTGTGTCGACGGCGATGCCATCGTGGCCTCAGAAGGCAGCTGGCGTGAAAGCCTGTTGCTGCGCGACATTCCCATCACCCGCAACGGCACCATTGGCTTTCAGGTCGACAACGTCATGGCATCGGTGGGGGCCGCTTGGAGCTCGGGTCTGGACTGGGACACCATCCGCCGTGGCCTGGCCAGCTTTGTCAACGATGCAGACAACGCGCCGGGTCGCTTCAACGTCATGGACTTCCGTGGCGCCACCGTGATCGCCGACTACGGACACAACCCCGACGCCATGCGCGCCCTGGTGTCTGCCGTCAATGGCATGCCGGCCAAGCGCCGCTCGGTGGTGATCAGCGGTGCGGGCGATCGCCGTGACGAAGACATCCGCGAGCAAACGGCCATCTTGGGCGATGCTTTTGACGACCTGATCTTGTTCCAGGACGCGTGCCAGCGTGGCCGTGAAGACGGCGAGGTCTTGGCCTTGCTGCGCGATGGCTTGGGCAAAGCCCAGCGCGCGACCCGTGTCGACGAGATCCATGGCGAGTTCGTGGCCATTGACCTGGCCCTGGAGCGCCTGCAGCCCGGCGACTTGTGCCTCGTGCTGGTGGACCAGGTGGAAGAGGCGCTGGCCCACCTGGCTCAGCGCTGCGCCGCTCAGTAATTGACGCTGTAGCGGTAGCCCTTGAAGCGGAATATCGCCGCTTTGAGTTTGATCTCTTCGAGGACCAGCCCAGGGTAGGGCTGGTCACCCTCGTGGAAGACGCCGTTGCTCAAGATGAGCATGCGGCTGCTGGGGGTGTCAGAGTGCATGGCCCCACCGATGCTCAGTTGGGGCAATTCACGCTTGACCTCGTCGGGCAGTTCACTGACTGACAAAGGCCGTGCAGTGGCACTTGCGGCCTCTTTGGCTTGCGGCACTGGTGAAGCCTTGATGGTGGGGCCGGACTTGGCTTCGATGCGGCGCTCAACAGGTGCTGGGGCAGGTGCGGGTGCAGGGACGGGCTGATGCGCGGCGGCATCAGCCGGCTGCTTGACCGGCTCAGGCACGGCATCGCGGTCCGGCATTGCGGGCACCATCGATGGGCGCACAGACTCGATCGCCACAGCGGGCGTGCGTTCGATCGGCGGCGCATCTCGGCCCCAAAGGGCATAGCCCATGGCCAAGGCGGCGCCCAGCGACACGCCCGCCACGATCCAGATCACCGTGGGGTTGCCAGCAGGCTGGGGCAGCTCGTCGTGGGGCAAAGGCTCGGCCTGGGTGTGCAAGCCTGGCACCGTGCCGCGCTCTCGTTCGGCATCGGCCTTTTTGAGGGCGTCAAGGATGTAGGACATGGCCGGCTTTCGATGAGGTGATGTCCGAGAGCAAGCGGGGTTCGCTCACGCCTGTGGCACGGTTGAGCAACATCAGCGTGGTCGCGCCAGCCACACCATCGGGCTTGAGTCCTTGCGCCAGCTGAAAGGCCTGCAAACGCGCTTCCATTTGCTTGCCAAACACGGCGGGTTCCGCAGGTGGGGCTTGTCCATCGAGCGCCGCCAAGCGCCCAGCCAACCAGTTGACCACCGGGCCTTTTTGCCCCGGCAGAATCTTGCTGCGGTAGCCGCTGGGTGCGCGCCACAAGGTGGCAAAGTCGCCGCGCCACAGGCTGGCCAAGCTCGCTGTGGACACCCGCATGCGCTGTGAGGCGACCTGCAGGGTGGCTGTTTGCGGGCTCAGGTCAAGCAGCAGGGCATGCGCTTCGTGTCCTTGCTCATCTTTGAGCACCAAGGACACGGGGCGCGCCAGTTGTTGCACCGCCGCCAAGCCACCGCTGCCTTTGAAGCACATCAGCCCTTGTCGCGCAGCCGACCCACAGGGGTCGCCCTCTTGCAGCTGAGCGCCTGTCTCTTATACACATCTGACGCTGCCGACGAC
>JAVLFO010000656.1:0-1844 GCA_046052805.1 Aquabacterium sp.
TCCGTTGTCTCGGCTCGGTCCAGCAGAAAATCAAAGAGGCGTTCGAGGTCGGCTTCGGCTGTGGGCGTGATCTCAACGGTAAAGCTCATTGGCTGAGCTTCTGGCGTTTGGCATCGAGCTTGGCTTGCAGCTTGCCCAGCACCGCATCGACAGGCCTTGAGGCACCTGTGCGGTGGTAGGCCTCGGAGGCTGCTTGAGCGCGCGCATGGAACTCAGTTTGCATGCGCCTGAATGCGATGGCGTTTCGGACCGTTACTTCGACAAACTCGGTGAGCGTTTCGCCGCGCTTGAGCACAGCCTCGAGTTCAGCACGAAGCTCCGGCTCCACGCGAATTTGGGGTATGACGGCCGTTTTCATCCACAGAGTGTATTGCGTTTGAGTTACATGCGCAACAGTGACAGCGCCGGGCAGTGGTTCAGCTCATCGCTGTTGCCGCGATGTTCAAGCCTTGGCTTTTGCCTGCTCAGCCACCAGCGCAGGGTTGAAGCGCGGGTCGTTGTACATCTTGAACTGGCGGTAGACCTTGAAATAGGCGCGGCCTGCTTGGGTGTCGGCAATCAAGGTGTCGAGGCATTGGCCCAAATCACCGCGTTGTTGCAAGAGCTTGTCGAGCTTGACCTGGCTGCTGCTGCGGTGGGCGTCGTCCACATCGGTGCGTTGCGTTTGCAGGCGCATGGCGTGCACCTTGAGCGCCATGATCGACATGCGGTCGATGATGCTGCCGGCGGTTTCGCTGTTCAGGCGCGCATCAGCGGGCACTTTGGACACGGGTGCATCGGTTTGGGCCGATGCCGCGTCGACCAGACCCAGTTCGGTCAGCAAGATTTCGTCGACGCGCTCGGTGGCGTCGTTGCGGGCCTGGTTGAACTTGTCGATGGCGCGTTTGTTGGCTGCAATGTCGTCGCTGCTGACCGTGGTGCGGCGGGCCAGGTCTTCTTCGGCCCACAGGCTGCTGTTGAAGAAGTGGTTGGTGCCGATCCAGTGCCATAGCGCGGCTTCAGCGCCGCCAGTTGCCAAAGGTGGCAGCGCTGCGACGGGCGGGTTGCCGGCGTCCTGCAGGGTGCGGTCGTGGAGGGTGGCGACTTGGGCGCCGAGGGTGGCAAGGAAGGTCATGGGGCTGGCGGGGGGCGGATATGGGCTGTCGGGCTGGCAACTCTGTGCATTATCGGTGAGCCCAACTTGGACCAGGGCATTGGCGTGAAGCTGACCCGAAATGTCGTACCGTCAGTGATAGTCTTCTTCAAACTGATGCCGCACAGCAAGGATCACGACTTTTGCCGTGCTCACGATCTCATACAGGGCGACATAACCAGCACCTCCGAAGGGGATGATCAGTTCTCTCTGCGCCGGATTTTGAGCCGCTTTGCGGAAGCTGTAAGGGGTGACGGCCAGTCTGTGTTGCACCGTTGCCCATATGGCGTCGATGGCCGCTTGAGCGCGGTCGATGTCTTCCGTTGTCTCGGCGCGGTCCAGCAGAAAATCAAAGAGACGTTCGATGTCGGCTTCGGCTGTGGGCGTGATCTCAACGGTAAAGCTCATTGGCTGAGCTTCTGGCGCTTGGCATCGAGCTTGGCTTGCAGCTTGTCCAACACCGCATCCACAGGCCTTGAGGTGCCTGTGCGGTGGTAGGCCTCAGATGCTGCTTGTGCACGCGCATGGAACTCGGTTTGCATGCGCCTGAATGCGATGGCGTTTCGGACGGTTGCCTCGACAAATTCGGTGAGCGTTTCGCCGCGCTTGAGCACAGCTTCGAGCTCAGCACGCAGCTCGGGCTCAACGCGAACTTGGGGTATGACGGCTGTTTTCATCAAAAAATTGTATTGCGTTTGCGTTACATTGGCAA
>JAVLFO010000657.1:0-2075 GCA_046052805.1 Aquabacterium sp.
GCCTGATGCCAGCCGAGAACGAGGTGATCGCCAATGCCTTCAGCGAGTCGCACCCGGACTTCACGCCGCTCGACGCCCGCGAGAAGCTGGAAGCGGCCGGTGTTGAAAACGCCGAATCGCTGGTGACCCCCGCTGGGCATTTGCGCCTGTGGCCGCACCTGCACCACACCGACGGCTTCTATGCCGTGGCATGGGACAAGAAGGCTTGAGCACGCCCTGAACATGCGGCGCTTGCGCCGCGCCCAGCAAAAAGGCCTGAGCTTCACACCTCAGGCCTTTCTCATTGATAGATCCGGTTCAGGTCAGAACAGGCTGTCCTTGACGTAGATGATGTCGTTGGGCAGCAGCTTGTCGTTGACATCCAGCTGGATGATCTTGACTTCGCCCGACTCGTCGCGACGGTGAACGCGAATGCCGCGTTGCGTGCCGCGCAGCGTCAGGCCGCCGGCAGAGGCCAGGGCTTGCAGCAAGGTGGTGTCGCGCAGCAACACCTGGGCGCCTGGACGCTGCACTTCGCCGTACATGAAGATCTGAGGCGCGCGGTCAACCCAAATGGTGTCGCCGTTTTCGAGCAGGAAGTCTTCTTCGCTGCCGCGTGACGCAAACACCTTGGGGAAGTCAATCTCTTTGCGGAAGGCCTTGCCAGCGCGCGAGCCCGACACCACCACGACGTCAGAGCCGACACCGGCCAAGATGCCACCGGCACTGCCCATGATCTCACTCAGGCGTTGACTGCCCGAAATCAGCGGGTAGCGGCCAGGACGGTTGACTTGGCCCAGCACGGTCACCTGGTTGGCGGCGGCTGTGATCAGCAAGATGGACACCTGAGGTTGCTTGAGGAAGTTGCCGTCCTTCAAGCCCTTGGCGATCTTGTTTTCAGCATCGGCAATCGACAAGCCACCGATCTTCACGGTGCCCAGCAGAGGGTAAGAGATCGTGCCAGCCTCGCTGATGCGCGCCTCGAGCAGCAAATCCGCGTTTTGGTACACGCCGATCCGGATCTGGTCTCCGGCACCCAGCACGTACTCACTCTGCCCCGCGGCGTGAGCACCCAAGCCCACCACCATCAGCATGGCAGCCAACAGCCACCGAGCCATGTCTCGCATCCACTTCATAAGAAAATGTCCTCTGTCGAAAGATGAAGGGCTCGCTGAAACGGGCCCGCGTTCAATCAGGTCAATGTATCACCCGGTCATGACAAATGTGACACGCCCGGATGGACTGTTGCAAGCGCACATGGAGCGTCCCTGAGCCAAAAAAGTTCCAGCGTGCGCACATCAAGCAGGCATCAATTGGGTGCGCGCCAAGTAGGCAACGATGTCGCTGCTGGGCATGGGCCTTGAAATCAGGAAACCCTGCACATCGGCACAACCCAGCGCGCGAAGCATCATCAGCTGCTCGGGCGTCTCGATGCCCTCTGCCGTGGTGTCCAGACGCAAGGCTCGGGCCAGACTGATGATGGCCGTCACGACGGCCTGCGCGTCTTGGTCGGTGTCGAGCGAGCGAACGAACATGCCGTCGATCTTGAGCTTGTCCATCGGGAAGCGCCGCAAATACGCCAACGACGAGTACCCCGTGCCGAAATCGTCCAGTGCGACCCGCACACCGCGACTGCGCAGGGCGACCAGGGTGGCTTGGGCGCCGTCGTGGTCTTCGATCAGGGCCGACTCGGTGATTTCAAGCTCGAGGCGCTCGGGCGGCAAGCCTGAATCGGACAGCGCCTCGTCGACCAGGTCAATCACCGCCGAGCTGCGGAACTGCACCGCCGACAGGTTGACCGCCACGCGCAGTTTCGATGGCCAGGCCACGGCTTGGCGGCAAGCCTCGCGCAGAACCCAGTTGCCCAGCGGAACGATCTGGCCGGTTTCCTCGGCCACAGGGATGAATTCGCCGGGGCCAATCAGCCCGCGCTCGGAGTGCTGCCACCGCACCAGGGCCTCGAAGCCGATGATCTCGCCGGTATCCAATCGCATCTGGGGCTGGAAGTACAGGCGGAACTGCTCGCTGGCCAAGGCCTGACCCAGCTCGCGCTGCAGCAAGGCGCGCGCCTGCGCTGTGGCCGCCATGCTGGCATC
>JAVLFO010000658.1:0-8291 GCA_046052805.1 Aquabacterium sp.
GTATAAGAGACAGCGTGTGCTCGACGCCTTGCCGCCATACCTGGCGGGGCGCCAGCTCAAGGCCGTAGGGCACCGCATCGTGCACGGTGGCATGGGTTTCCATGAGCCCGTGCGTTTGGACGCCGACACCTTGCGTGCGCTGGATGCTTTGGTACCGCTCGCCCCCCTTCACCAGTCGCACAACCTGTCGGCCGCGCGCGCCTTGGCCGCACTCATGCCGGGCGTGCCACAGGTGGCTTGCTTTGACACGGCCTTTCACGCGAGCCAATCGGCGCTGGCCCAGCGGTTTGCGCTGCCGCTCGAACTGCACGAAGCGGGCGTGCGGCGCTACGGCTTTCACGGACTGTCTTACGAGTACATCGCCAGCTGCTTGCCTGAGGTGGACCCACGCGCCGCGCAGGGCCGCACGGTGGTGATGCACTTGGGCAATGGCGCCAGCATGTGCGCATTGCAGGGCGGGCGCAGCGTGGCCAGCTCGATGGGCTTCACCACCTTGGACGGCTTGGTGATGGGCACCCGTTGCGGCACGCTGGACGCAGGGGTGCTGCTGTGGCTGATGGACCAGCGTGGCATGGGCGCGCGCGAGATCGAGCACCTGCTCTACAGCGAGTCTGGCTTGAAAGGGGTCTCGGGTTTGTCGTCGGACATGCGTGTGTTGCTGGACAGCGCCGAGCCCCGTGCGAAAGAGGCTGTGGACCTGTTCGTGTACCGCATCGGCAGGGAGTTGGGGGCGATGGCGGCGGTGCTGTCGGGGCTGGATGCGATTGTGTTCACCGCTGGGATTGGCGAGCATGCCCCCGCCATCCGTGAGCGGGTGTGTCGGCAAGCCCGCTGGCTGGGGGTGGTGCTTGATCAGCAGGCGGTTACTGGCGCAGCCGGGGCGTTGCGCATCAGCGCCCAGGGCAGCCCGGTGTCGGCCTGGGTGATCCCCACCAACGAGGAGCTGATGATCGCCCGCCACACGCGCGATCTGGTCTGGCCCAAGGCCGTGTCGGCCAGGCGTTAGAATCAAGGGTTCGAGCGCGCCTTTTGTTGGCGCCCCCTTAGAAGAAGGATTCCCCATGTCGATGGACGATCGCGACGGCAAGATCTGGATGGACGGCCAGATGGTGGAGTGGCGTGACGCCAAGATCCACGTGCTGACCCACACGCTGCACTACGGCTGCGGCGCTTTTGAAGGCGTGCGCGCCTACAACACGGTCAATGGCCCGGCGATCTTCCGTCTGCACGAGCACACCGAGCGCTTGTTCAACAGCGCCAAGATCCTGCGCATGCCCATGCCTTTCACGCAAGAAGTCGTGCGTCAGGCGCAGCTCGATGTGGTCAAGGCCAACAACCTGGAAAGCGGCTACATCCGCCCCCTGGTGTGGCTGGGCTCTGAAAAGCTGGGCGTCAGCCCCAAGGGTGCCAAGGTGCACCTGATGGTCGCTGCCTGGACCTGGGGTGCTTACCTGGGCGAAGAGGGCATGAAGCGCGGCATCCGCGTCAAGACCTCAAGCTACACACGCCACCACGTCAACATCACGATGACGCAGGCCAAGGCCGTGAGCAACTACACCAACTCGATCCTGGCCAACAGGGAAGCCACGGACGACGGTTACGACGAAGCCATGCTGCTCGACAGCGCCGGTTTCGTCTCCGAAGGTGCGGGCGAGAACCTGTTCATCATCAAGAACGGTGTGGTCTACACGCCTGACTTGTCGGCCGGTGCCCTCAACGGCATCACGCGCAACACGATCTTCGCGATTTGCCGTGACCTGGGCCTGGAAGTCAAAGAAAAGCGCATCACGCGCGACGAAATCTACATCTGCGACGAAGCCTTCTTCACCGGCACGGCTGCTGAAGTCACGCCCATTCGCGAACTCGACCGCATCGAGATCGGCATTGGCTCGCGTGGCCCGATCACTGAGAAGATCCAGGCCGCGTTCTTTGACATCGTCAACGGCCGCAACCCCAAGTACGCCGAGTGGCTGACCAAGGTCTGATCCTGGCTTGACCGACAAGGACAAACGCATGAGCACGAACGCCCAAACCCCCAAGGCCGTGGTTGAAGTGACCGCCGCCGACGTGCAAGGCCCCGGTGTGGTCTTTTGCCCCAACCCGAAAATGGCCCTGTGGAGCACGCACCCGCGCGTGTTCATCGACGTGGCCACCACGGGCGAAGGCAAGTGCCCTTACTGCGGCACGGTCTACAAGGTCAAAGAAGGCGAACACATCGGCCACGGCCACTGATCGCCGCGTCGCACACGGCGAGCGCCCAAGAAAAAGCCCGGTCATTGACCGGGCTTTTTTCATGGCGTGTCGCGCGGCGTCCGCGCGACACGCCCTCCAAAGTCAGCTCAAGCGGCTCACATGCCAGCTTTGTAGAACACGTAGTCGGCCTTGTAAGCCACTTGCTGGCGCTGGCCCTTTTGCTCGGCGCCGCACGGCAATTGAGGGGCCACACCACCTTCGGTGTTCAGGCGTTGGATGAAGCTCACGTCCTTCATGGCGCCATCGCCCATCGAAGGGTTGGCCTTGACCAATTGCAGAGGGATAGCACCCGCCATGCCGGGGGCCACGGCCACTTGCTTGCCAGTCACCTTGGAGCCGTCTTTGGACTCCCAGGTGGGGCCCGCGTAGTACTTGCCGACCACGTCGCCGCCTTTGCTGCTCAGCGTGGCCACTGGGCCCACGAAGGCCCATTCAAAGGCGTCGGCCATGTCCTTCTTGTTGCGGCATTCGTAGGTGAGCTCGCCCACGGCCTTGGTGTACAGGTTCTGGGTGTTGCCAGCAGGCACGCGGACGGCTTCAGGCAAGTCGGCGTTGCGGACCATGGGGGCGTGCATGCCGCAGCCGGTCAAGATGGCCAGTCCGATGGACATGGCGCCGCAGCGAGAGAAAGAAGTGTTCATGAGGTGCTCCGAATGTGAAAAAGGCTGAACCCGCTTTTGCAGCGGATACAGCCTTTACGAAGGAGCAACTTAAAAAGATGCAGTGCGTTCAAAAAAATTCGTTCACGGCCGCCAAGGTCAAAGTTGCAGCTTGCCGACCGACACGATGGGGCCGGTTGGTGCGCCGGAAGGCGACCCCCCTGGTGGCTCGACGCTGACGGCAAACGCCGCGGTGTTGAGCAGCAGTTTGGTTCGCAGCACCGTGGTGGCTCCTTGTGCAGACACCAGCCCCAAGGAGCGCGGCGCGCCTTGTGCAGGCACCGCCCACAGCTCAAGGGCTTTGTTCAGTGCCACTTGCTGGCCCTCGTTGAGTGGCTTGACGACCAGGCTGCGGCCGTCGCCGCCCACGCTGGCCACGAACGATGCTGGGGTGATGCCATTGCCCGCGGCTTCAGGCTGCGCGGCCATGACCACCACGATGGGTGGCTCAACCGGCGAGGGTTGCGCCAACAACACGCCCAATGACAGCGCGGCCACGGTGGCAAACCCCGCCGCGCTTTGCCACAGCGCCAAGCGTTGCCACCAGCGCACCACGCTTTGGGTGGCGGCGCCGAAGAGGCGTTGCTGCAAGCCTTGCCAGACCTTGGGCGAGGGCGCCACGGCCGGGATCGGCTCGCTCAGCTGGTCCAGCCGGCGCTGCCAGTCCAGGGTGGCTTGCCGCAGGCGCGGGTGCGCCAGCAGCAGGGTTTCGTAGCGGCGGCGGGCGGGGCCGTGCAGGGTGCCCAGCACGTACTCGGCGGCAAGCCGGTCAACCAGTTCGGGACGGCTGTAATCCATGTCAGTTCAGGGCCAGCGAGGCCCGCTCCAGGCAATTCTTCAAACTTTGCAGACCTCGACGCACCCAGCTTTTGACCGTGCCGAGGGGTTGCCCCAGCTGATCAGCCACTTCAGAGTGCGACAGGCCTTGGTAGTAAGCCAGGGCCAGGCTGTGCTTTTGGTCACCGCTCAGAGCCTGCATGCAGGTGCCCAGCGCTTTGGCGTTGCTGGCTTGCTCGAGCAAATCGAGCGGGCCAGGTCCGTCAGAAGGCAGGTCATTGAGCATGTCGGTCTCGTCATCGTCAGAGCTGCCTTGGTAGCGACTGACGGTTTGCGGCTCGGTCTGGCGTCGGCGCAGGCTGTCAATGGCCCGGTTACGGGCGATGCTGTTGAGCCAGGTCGAGGCCTGACTCAAAGCCGGATTGAAGCTTTGCGCCGAGCGCCAAACGTTGACGTAAACCTCTTGCAGCACGTCCTCGGCTTGGGCTCGATTACTCTGTATACGCAGAACAACGCCGAGCAGATGCGAGCTGGTTTCGCGGTAAAGCGAGTCAAAAGCCGCTTGATTGCCCAGCGCCACGCGCGAGAGCAGTTCGGCGAGCAGTTGTTGGCGTGTCGCGGTGTCAGCTGTGGAGGCCATGGATACCCGTTGATGCCTGTGGTGTCCGCCATTCTAGGAAGGTTTATGGCCATGTCATGCCCGCGACCTACAATGCGCAGCAATCATGAAGACCACCCACGAATTCGTACTCACTCTGTCTTGTGTCGACACCAAGGGCATCGTGCACGCCGTGTCCGGACTTTTGTACCAAGCTGGCTGCAACATCATCGATTCGCAGCAGTTCGGCGATGTGCAAAGCGAAGACAGCACGGGCTTGTTTTTCATGCGTGTGCACTTTGCCGCGCCTGACCACCTCGCCGATGTGAGCACCCTCGACAACCTGTTTGGCCACGTCCGGCAGCAGTTTGCGATGACGGCGCACATCAATGCCTTGTCGCGCAAGCCGCGCGTGCTGATCATGGCCAGCAAGCACGGTCATTGCCTCAATGATCTGCTGTTCCGTTGGCGATCGGGCTGGTTGCCCATCGACATCCCAGCCATTGTCTCGAACCACCCGGACTACGCAGAGTTGGCCGCCAGTTATGGCATCCCTTTTCACCACCTGCCGTTGCCCACGGGCTCGGGAGCCGAGGTCAAGCGCGCGCAAGAGCGCCAGGTCGAGGCTTTGGTCAGTGAGCAGGCCATCGACTTGGTCGTGCTGGCACGCTACATGCAAATCCTCAGCCCTGAGTTTTGCGCTTTCCTCAAGGGCCGAGCCATCAACATCCACCACAGCTTCTTGCCCAGTTTCAAAGGCGCCAAGCCTTACTACCAGGCGCACGACCGTGGCGTGAAGTTGATTGGCGCAACGGCGCACTACGTGACGGCCGACCTCGACGAAGGCCCGATCATTGAGCAAGACGTGGAGCGTGTGGACCACACCTTGAGCCCTGAGGACTTCACAGCTGTGGGGCGCGACGTTGAATGCGTGGTGTTGGCGCGTGCCGTGAAGTGGCACACCGAGCACCGTGTGCTGATGAACGGCCACAAAACAGTGGTCTTCAAATAGTTTTCAAGCAGGCCTTGGTGGCCAGGCAGGATCCCGCCATGAACGACCCCCGTGCACGCAAAGTCTCGCAGGCCGCCTTGATGGCGACGGCCGATGACACCGAGGCTTCTTTCTACGAGGCCATGCAACAGGCCAACATCGTCAAGATGATGGCGACCTGGGCTGAGGACGAAGAGATCGCCTGCGTGCACCCCGGTGGGCCACGCGTTGTGGGCACCGTGGGCGTGCGTGCGGCCTTCGAGGCGGTGTTTGCCAGCGGCCCCGTGCATGTGACGGTGGTGCACGTGCGACGCATGGAGACCGCCGTGTGCGCTGTTCACCACGTGACCGAAAAAGTGCAGGCCATGACGGCCGATGGCATGCAAACGGCCTTTGTGATGGCCACCAATGTGTACCTGCGCACAGCGACCGGTTGGCGCATGGTGGCCCACCACGCCAGCCCGGGCCTGCCCGAAGACCTGCCGGACATCACCGAGGCTCCCTCGGTGCTGCACTGACCTCACCCGCTGCCGGGCAAGGCATGGAGCATTACCGCGCACCCCGCTGGTTGGCGGGATCAGGCCCTTTGGGGGGCAATGTGCAAACGATCTGGCCCGCGCTGTACAGCCGTGCCCGCGCCGACCGCTTGCCTGATGCCATGACTTACCAGCGTGTGCGCTGGGACACGCCCGATGGCGACTTCATTGACCTGGACCACCTGCCCGCATTGGCCAGTGACGTCATCGGCGCGCCATTGTTGGTGCTTTTCCATGGCCTGGAAGGGTCCTCACAAAGCCATTACGCTCGCGCCTTTGCGCACTGGGCGCATGCGCAAGGATGGGCCTTCGTGGTGCCGCATTTTCGGGGCTGCTCGGGCGAACCCAACCGCGCGCCGCGCACCTACCACTCGGGCGACCACGCCGAGATCGACTGGGTGCTCAGGCGCCTGGCCCAACAGCACGCGGGCCCGCTGCTGGCGGTGGGCGTCTCATTAGGCGGCAATGCCTTGCTGCGCTGGGCGCAAGAGGCCGGCAGCCAGGCCGCGCAGGTGGTGCGCGCCGTGGTGGCCGTGTCTTCGCCCCTGGACCTGGCTGCGGCCGGCCACGCGCTGGGCCAAGGCTTCAACCGCCACGTCTACACCCGCATGTTTTTGAACTCGATGAAGCCCAAGGCACTGGCCAAGTTGCAGCGCTTCCCGGGTTTGTTTGACGGCACCGCGCTGCAAGCGGCCCGCGACCTGTACGCCTACGACAACGCCTTCACAGCGCCCTTGCACGGCTTTGCAGACACCGAAGATTACTGGGCCCGGTGCTCATCCAAGCCCGGTTTGGGCGCCATGCGCGACGTGCCAGCCCTGGTGCTCAACGCCCGCAATGACCCCTTTGTGCCTGCACACAGCCTGCCTTTGCCAACTGAGGTAGGCTCGGCGGTCACGCTGTGGCAGCCAGACCAAGGCGGCCACGTGGGCTTTCCGTCAGGCGCTTTTCCGGGGCATGTGGCCGATCTGCCAGATGCCGTAGGGCGCTGGCTGGCCCAGCACCTCTGAGGACCTTTCTCACCATGGACGACATCGTCAAGGCCGCACTCAAGAAGTGGCCCAACGTTCCCCATTGCTATGGCTGGCTGGCGCTGGACGCGCGCGGCGATTGGTACATGCGCGACGACCGCATCCAAGCCTCGGGGCCTTTCCCGCAGGTCAAGGGCAGCCGCGTCATCCACGACAAGCTCAAAGAGTTCATCCACCGCAATTACCTGCCCGATGAGCGCGGCGCCTGGTTTTTCCAGAACGGGCCGCAGCGCGTTTATTTGCAGCTAGAGGCAGCGCCTTGGGTGTGGGGCGTGCGTCCGCATGGCGCTGAGGGCGCGCAGGCTTTTGAGGTCGAGTCGCACACCGGACAAACCGTCGGTGAGGTCAAGTCGGCGTGGATGGACGAGTTGGGGCGCCTTTATCTCGACACCGACCTGGGCTATGGCGTGGTCAAGTCGATGGACATGGATGCGGCCGCCAGTGCCGTTGAGGCCGGCCTGTGGGACCCGACCGAGCTGCCTTTTGCCGACATGCCTGCGCGCTTTGGCTATGTGCTGCAGCCGCAAGCGCCGGTATCGCTGCCGGTCCAATCACCCCAGGCATGAAAAAACCGGCCTCAAGGGCCGGTTTTGCTCGGGCAAGCAGCTTGCTTGGATCAGGGCGCTGAGGCGGCCGATGCCGCGCCAGCAGGTGCAGCTGGCTCGGTCAGCTTGCCACCGCTGCCGTTGGCCATGTAGACCACACCGCGGGCGACTTCGTAGTCGCTGTAGTCGCCACCACCTTGGGCTGGCATGGCATTGAAGCCCTTGACCGCGTGGGCCAGCAGGGTGTCCAGACCTTGGCCCAAGCGTGGACCCCAAGCGCCAGCGTCGCCAAATTTGGGCGCGCCCAGCATGCCTGCGCCGTGGCAGTTGGCGCATTGCGCCTTGAAGACCTCTTCGCCCGTGCGCGGACCGGTGTTGGCCGAGGCCAGTTTGATCTCAACAGACCCCACCGGCATGATGCGCTGCGCCGTGGCTTGGGCGCTGAGCGCATCGCTGCCCGACGAGCCCGTGGTACCTGCCGAAACGTAGTTCACCAGCAGCACGATCACGGCCACCGGGATGATGAACGCGGCAGCGACGGCGGCAACGAGTTGCTTGGGGGTGCTGATCGGGCCTTCGTGGCCGGAGTCTTGGGATTGGGGCGCTTGGCTCATGGGTGTTCAGGACGCGCTGGTTGGGTTGCACACCGTGAGCCCGTCGCAAGACCAGCCCACCAATGGGGCATTATAGAGCGCGGCCCCATGCTGTAAGCAGGGTTAGCGCCAAGCCACTGCTAGAATTGTCATCGCTGCGCCCGTAGCTCAATGGATAGAGTACTGCCCTCCGAAGGCAGGGGTTGCTGGTTCGATCCCAGCCGGGCGCACCAATAAAACCCAAATGAATCAAGCCCTTAGCGGAGACGCTGGGGGCTTTTTTCTTGGTGGGTATGAAAAAGGTATGA
>JAVLFO010000659.1:0-5627 GCA_046052805.1 Aquabacterium sp.
CCATACCTTTCTTGGTCTTATAGAAGCCTTCAGCGGTGCGCTCACCAGTCAGGAATGGCTTGTCGTTCTCGTCGTAGTCGCTGGTCAACAGATCAGCGGCTTCGGCATCGGTACGGGCGATCACCAAGGTAGGAACGCCATACACGTCAGCAGCGAAACGAGCAGCGATCAGCTTTTCGATGGCTTCACGTGTAGGAACCAGAACCTTACCGCCCATGTGACCGCACTTCTTCACCGCGGCCAATTGGTCTTCGAAGTGAACACCAGCAGCGCCCGAAGCGATCATGTTCTTCATCAGTTCGAAAGCGTTCAGAACGCCACCGAAACCGGCTTCAGCATCAGCCACGATGGGCAGGAAGTAGTCAACGAAACCTTCGTCGCCTGGGTTGATGCCACGGCCCCACTGAATTTCGTCAGCGCGCTTGAACGTGTTGTTGATGCGGCGAACCATGGTGGGCACCGAGTCGTACGCGTACAGCGATTGGTCGGGGTACATGGTTTCCGACGTGTTGCCGTCAGCAGCAACTTGCCAGCCCGACAGGTACACGGCTTCCAAGCCAGCCTTGGCTTGTTGCATGGCTTGACCGGCGGTGATGGCGCCGAAAGCGTTGACGTAGCCCTTCTTGGCACCGCCGTTGACCTTTTCCCACAGCTTTTCAGCGCCGTTCTTGGCCAGGGTGTACTCAGGCTGCAGGCTGCCGCGCAGGCGCACGACGTCAGCAGCGGAGTAGCCGCGCTTCACGAGCTTCCAACGGGGGTTTTCGGCCCAGTCTTTTTCCAGGGCAGCGATTTGCTGTTCACGAGTGAGTTTCGTCATGACGATCTCCGGGGGAGGGTTGGTGGGGAGTACTAGAAAACCCGTGAGTCTAGCGACATTTGGGCGCCTTGGCAAAGACTTATGTCTTATATAAGACTAGACCCTTCATGCGCGGGGTGGCACCCCATGCAGACCACTGACGCAAAAAGGCAACACCGCCCTGCGCGGGCACCTTTTTGCAGGAAAAGCGCGGCGCGCTGTCGTGCGCCAAGCAAGCGTTCGTCACGAATTGCGCGCACATTCAAGTGCATCAGGGCGCCGCAGCTCTATGCTAGAGCCAAGGCCCGCGAAAAGCGCCAGCCGAGTTGCCCAGCCAACAACAGGAGAACAACATGAGCCTGAACCTCGATGCCTTCTGGATGCCCTTTACGGCCAACCGAGACTTCAAACAGGCGCCGCGCCTGCTGTCCAAAGCCAAGGACATGCATTACTGGACCCCTGAGGGGCGCGAGGTTCTCGATGGCACTTCAGGCCTGTGGTGTGTGAACGCTGGGCACGCCCGCCCGCGCATCGTCGAAGCAATCGCCCGGCAAGCTGGCGAGCTCGACTTTGCACCGCCCTTCCAAATGGGCCACCCCCTCGCATTTGAGCTGGCCGACCGCCTGCTGAAATACACGCCCGAAGGGCTCAACCGCGTCTTTTTCACGAACTCGGGCTCCGAATCGGTCGACACGGCATTGAAGATCGCGCTCGCTTATCACCGTGTGCGCGGCGAGGCCCAGCGCACGCGCTTGATCGGCCGTGAACGCGGCTACCACGGGGTCAACATCGCCGGGACCGCGCTGGGCGGCATGGGGCCCAACCGCAAGATGTTTGGCAGCAGCCTATCTGGCGTAGACCACCTGCGCCACACCCATGACCTGAGCAAAAACGCGTTCACCAAAGGCCAGCCAGAACATGGCGCCGAGCTCGCGGATGACCTGGAGCGCATGGTCACCCTGCACGACGCCTCCACCATCGCCGCTGTGATCATCGAGCCCATGGCCGGCTCCACGGGTGTGTTGTTGCCGCCCGAGGGCTACCTGCAGCGACTGCGCGACATCTGCGACAAGCACGGCATCTTGCTGATTTTTGACGAGGTCATCACAGGCTTTGGTCGGCTGGGCTCGCCTTTTGCCGCGCAGCACTATGGCGTCACG
Organism: Aquabacterium sp.; assembly: GCA_046052805.1. Classification (GTDB taxonomy): domain Bacteria; phylum Pseudomonadota; class Gammaproteobacteria; order Burkholderiales; family Burkholderiaceae_C; genus Aquabacterium. The sequence goes on from JAVLFO010000659.1 coordinate 1,957, forward strand.
CCCGACATGATCACGGCGGCCAAAGGCATCACCAACGGCTGCATCCCGATGGGGGCGGTGTTCGTCAAGCAAGGCATCCACGACACCTTCATGCAGGGACCACCGACCGCGATCGAGTTGCCCCACGGCTACACCTACTCATCGCACCCCATGGCGTGCGCCGCCGCGCTGGCAACCTTGGACACCTATGACGAAGAGGGGCTGCTGACCCGAGGCCAGCAAATGCAACCCAAGCTAGAAGCTGCCGTGCACAGCCTCAAGGGCTTGCCGAACATCATCGACATCCGCAACACAGGCATGGTCTGCGCGATTGAATTCGCGCCGCGCCCGGGCGCCTTGCCGGGTCGTCGCGCATTCGAGGTGTTCTTGGGGTGCTGGGAAGCCGGCGTTCTGCTGCGCGCCGCAGGCGACAACATCGCCATTTCGCCCCCGTTGATCATCAACGACAGTCAGATCGACCAGATTGTCGGCACGCTCGAGAAGGTCATCAAAACGATCGAGTGAACGCGAGTGTGGTGCGCCAAAAGGGGCGCCAAAACAAAAGCCGCCAGGCAACAGCGCTGGCGGCTTTTTTTGTCATCAAGCCCCGAGGGGCATTGAATGGGTCAGTGGCCTTGCTTGGAGAAAGCGGCCAAGCCCGACACAACCTCGGCCTTGGCGGCATCAATGCCTTCCCAGCCAGTGACCTTGACCCACTTGCCTGGCTCCAGGTCTTTGTAGTGCTCAAAGAAGTGCTTGATCTGAGCGACCAGCAACTCGGGCAGGTCTTCCAGCTTTTGAATGCCCTTGTACATGGCACAGATTTTTTCGGTGGGCACAGCCACGATTTTGGAGTCGCCACCCGCCTCGTCTTCCATTTTCAGGATGCCCAAAGGACGGCAAGGGATGACCACGCCAGGGATCAGCGGGAACGGCGTCACGACCAACACGTCAACGGGGTCACCGTCGGCCGCGATGGTTTGAGGCACGTAGCCGTAGTTGCATGGGTAATGCATGGCGGTACCCATGAAGCGGTCGACAAACACGGCGCCTGTTTCGTGGTCGATTTCGTACTTGATCGGATCGGCGTTGGCCGGGATCTCGATGATGACGTTGAAGGCATCAGGCGCCTTGGCGCCAGCGGGAACATTGAGCAGGCTCATGATGGATTGATCACAAGGTTGGGAAGATGGTTGGGGCCTAAGTGTAGGCCATGCACAAGACGCCTTTCACAGAACATCCAGCCCGGCGAGTGTCACTTTTCAGACAATCCAAAAGGACTTTTGCTGCACCGCACAAAAAGTACTTGCAAAGCGTCAACAGATCCATATACTCGGGCTCATGTTGCACCGCAGCAATCACCTGCAAAGGTGATACGGCGCAGGACCGCAACGTACCCATCAACACTTACGGAGATCCTGACATGCTGACCGCTGAACAACTGCTGGCCACCCACAAAGCCAACCTCGCTGCCCTGTTTGACCTGGGCCAGAAGGCTTTCTCGGGCGTCGAAAAAATCGTCGAACTGAACCTGCAAGTTGCCAAGACCTCGATGGACGAAGCCGCCGAGCACGCCAAAGCTGTGCTGGCAGTCAAAGACGCGCAAGAACTGATGGCCCTGCAAGCCGCCATGTTGCAGCCGTCGGCTGAAAAGGCCGCTGCTTATGGCCGCCACCTGTATGACATCGCTTCGAGCACCAGCTCTGAAGTGAGCAAGCTGGCCGAAGGTCAAATGTCCGAAGCTCAAAAGAAGTTCGCTTCGGTCATCGACAACGCCGTGAAGAACGCACCTGCCGGCAGCGAAAACGCTGTGGTGCTGGTCAAGTCGGCTGTTGCCGCTGCCAACAACGCTTTTGATTCGGTTCAAAAGGCCGCAAAGCAAGCTGCTGACGTCGCTGAAGCCAACTTCCAAGCCATGACCAACACCGCCGTGAAGGCCACGCAGGCCGCGACCAGCAAGGCCCGCAAGGCTGCCTGATTTGGTGCAAAGTCGGCCCAGCCGAAACAGGCGGGCGAGTTGCCTCACGAAACTTTGCAAAGTTTGAGGCACTCGCAGCTTGAACTTTGGTGAGCCGCACGCATCTGAGAGATGCCGCTCTGGACAAGCGGCACTCCTGAAAGGTTGTCTCCTCGGTACCTCGTGATCATTTCTAAGGTACCTTTAAGCCCGGTGGTTCGCCATCGGGCTTTTTTTATACCTGCGCGCACATGATCCCTTGGCTGGCAGCAGCGTCCCCCTTCCCTGACACCCGCACCGCTTTGGGCCCCGACTCCGAGGCCCCCGGCTTGCTTGCAGCTGGCGGTGACCTGAGCCCGGCTCGGCTGAGGCAGGCTTACCAGCGCGGCATCTTTCCGTGGTTCAGCCATGGTCAGCCTGTTTTATGGTGGACAACCGACCCGCGCATGGTTCTGCCAGTGGCCGAGTTCAAGTTGTCGCGCTCCTTGCGCAAAGCCATCGACAAGTTCAGACGCACCCCGGGTTGCGAGATTCGCATCGATCATGCCTTTGCCGACGTGATGACCGCCTGTGCCAATGCGCCCAGAGGTGGGCAAAACGGCACCTGGATCCTGGGCAGCATGCAGCTGGCCTACACACAATGGCACCAGCAGGGGGCCGTACACAGCTTTGAAACCTGGCGAGATGGCGAGCTGGTGGGGGGGCTGTACGGCGTCAACCTCGGCCGCATGTTTTACGGCGAATCGATGTTCGCCAGACAAACCGACGCGTCCAAGATCGCATTGGCCGCCCTGGTGTGTTTTTGCCGGGCCAACGACATTCCATTGATTGACTGCCAACAAGAGACGACCCACTTGGCATCGCTAGGGGCGCGAACTTGGCCGCGCCAAGACTTTGAGGCCCATTTGAAGGGGGTTGTTCAGGCCAAGGCGCCGCGCCTTTGGTCCTATCATGATGACCTCTGGTCTCACCTAGACGGCTTGGCGTGACGCACCTCAAAGATCTACCGCTGGCGTCTTTGCAGTTTTATGCAACGGCACCCTACCCTTGCAGCTACATCGACGGCAAGTCGGCACGCTCGCAAGTGGCAACGCCCAGCCATTTGATCAACTCAGACGCCTACTCAGGCTTGGTTGCCAGTGGCTTTCGACGCAGTGGCATGTTCACCTACAGACCTTACTGCGAGGGCTGCAAGGCCTGCGTTCCCTTGCGCATCCCGTCTGAGGGGCTGACGCCAAGTCGCAGCCAAAAGCGCGCCTGGAAGGCCCATGAGCACCTGCAAGCGCGCGTGCTGCGCCTTTGCTTCACCGCCGAGCACTACCAGCTGTACTTGCGCTACCAGGCGGGCCGCCACAAAGGCGGCGGCATGGACCATGACTCGATCGACCAATACACGCAGTTTTTGCTGCAAAGCCGCGTGAACTCGCGGCTGGTGGAGTTTCGCGAGCCCCCCACTGAGGCCGACCCACGAGGCAAGCTCAAGATGGTGTCGATCCTCGACATCCTCAACGATGGGCTATCTGCGGTCTACACGTTTTACGAGCCTGAGCCGCACACCAGCTACGGCACCTACAACGTGATGTGGCAAGTCAGGCAGGCGCGCGAACTGGGCCTGCCCTACCTTTACCTGGGCTATTGGATCGCCCAGAGCCGCAAAATGGCCTACAAGTCGCAGTTTGTGCCGCATCAATGGCTGGCAAGGCAGCGCGCAGCTGACGCTGTCTGGCACCGACGT
>JAVLFO010000660.1:0-5050 GCA_046052805.1 Aquabacterium sp.
TTGGTGCGCATGGTGTGTCTCCGGTCTCGGTGTGGGTGATCAAGCGGCTTCTTGGTGGCGACCGGCCATCAGGATGTTGGCGTGCAGGCGGGTCACGCTGTCGTTGCTCGACTTGCCGTGGTTGGTCAGCAGGCTCCAGACCAAGTCGTCGTCCACACGCATGCGGCACAGCAGGGTGTTGCTGGCGGCAATCTTCATGATCTGTGCAGGGCTCAGGATGTTCAGCATGGCGGCGGTGTCTTCCGAGATGCCCAGGCGGAACAAAGCTTGTTCACGGTCTGCACGGATCAGGCTTTGCGCCAGCATCAGGTACGACAGGTTGGCTTCGCGGATTTCCATCAGGATTTGGTCGGCGTTCATGGCGTGTTCCTTGAATGATTTGGAAGGGCTGTTTGCGGTGTCTGTTCGACGTGTCAGCTGGGCTTGTGTGCTGGCATGGGTTGAATTCTGGGCATCCACCTTGGTTTTCTGAATAGGTTGCGCGCTGTAAGGCGCGTCGGCCGGATGCTGAGCCTCGTGTCAGAAAAAACCTGACAAACGGGTTTGCGTGCCGTGTGAAACGGGGCAAAAGCCACCCAGAAAAAAGCCCGGTCTTGCCGGGCTTGTCTCGCAGGGTGAAACGGTGCCTCCCGGCACGCGGCCTGAGGTTTTACCCAGGCAGCTTGTGATGCGTTGGTGGCAGCACCGTCAGCAAGCGTTCGCCGCCAGGCAGGCTGTGGCGCACGATCCTCCGCATCACCGTGAGGAACTGGCCCATCAGTGAGCCCGTGTTGTAGGGCACACCATGGCGCTGGCAAATGGCGCGCACCTCAGGCGCCACTTGCGCATAGCGGCGCGCTGGCAGGTCAGGGAAGAGGTGGTGTTCGATCTGGTGGCTCAGGTTCCCCGTCATCAGGTGAAAGAGCCGCCCGCCTCGCAGGTTGCTCGACCCCAGCACTTGGCGCAGGTACCACTGGCCGCGGCTTTCTGTGGCCACGCGCTCGGCGTCAAACAGGTAGACGCCGTCGGTGAAGTGCCCACAAAAGATCACCACGAAGGTCCAGACGTTGCGGATCAGGTTGGCCACGACATTGCCCAGCAGAACGGCCAATGAGGCTTGTTGCGCCAACGCCAGAGAAGCCATGCCGCCTTGTTGCAACAAGACACTGCCCAGCCCCACCAAGGCGCCTGCCAGCAAAGGCCACCACACCATGTCTTTGCGGAACTGCCTCCCCATCTTGGCGCGTGCGCGCGGCCACAGCGTGCGGATTCGCGCCAGCGTGGCCTCTCGGTCTGTGCGCAGCCGCTCGGTCTCGAGGTTGTGGATGGCGATGGCCCACTCAAACAGCAGACCCACGATCAGCGCGTAGGGCGCTTGCGTCAGGTGGCGCCGCTCCCAAGGGGTGTCGTTGGACAGGCGCAGCATGCCGTAGCCGAAGTCTCGGTCAACCCCATGCACGTTGGTGTAGTGGTGGTGCATGTGGTTGTGGAAGCTGCGCCAGTCGCCACTGCTGCAAGCGCTGTCCCAATCGTGCAGCTTGCCGTCAAAGCGCGGGTCGTTCATCCACTCGTACTGCCCGTGCATGACGTTGTGGCCGAACTCCATGTTTTCGAGGCACTTTGACAGTCCCAGCAGCGCGCAACCCAGCCACCATGTGGGCCACCACGGCCCGCCGACCAAGAGCAAACGCCCAGCCGACTCGCACCCACGGATCGCCCACAACAGGCGCCGGATGTAGCGCGCATCGGCTTCGCCCAATTGGGCCTTCGCTTGCGCCTTGATGGCATCGAGTTCGGCCGCAAACGCGTCGAAGGCCTCAGGGGTTTGGGGACCAGGGTAGGGACGTTGCGCGGCAGCGTTCATGGGCAGCGTGGGGTGATCAGGCCTGTTCGGGCAAGATCGACTCGACCTCGATGTGCACGGCCTTTTGCGAGCCACCGGGCAAGCTGTAGCGGGCCACGCGCTTGAGCACGGTCATCAGTTGCCAGCCAAACGAGCCAATGTTGTAGGGCACGCCATATTTGGCGCACACAGCACGCACCTTGGGTGCCATTTCGACATAGCGGTTGGCAGGGATGTCAGGGAACAGGTGGTGTTCAACTTGGTGCGACAGCTGCCCGCTCATCATGTGCATCACGGGGCCGCCGCTGATGTTGCTCGAGCCCAGGATCTGGCGCAGGTACCACTGGCCTTTGGTTTCGCCTTCGATCGATTCGCGGCTGAAGGTGTAGATGTTTTCAGTGAAGTGGCCGCAGAAGATGATGGCCCAAGCCCACACATTGCGGATCAGGTTGCCCACCACGTTGCCGGCCAGTACGGCCAGGGCGCTGTCTTGTGCGTGGCCAAACACGGCACCCACGGCCGCGCCCACCAGGGGCCAGACCACGTAGTCACGGCGCACGATGTGCCACATCTTGGCGCGTACCAGCAGCCATTGGGGGCGCACCGAAGACCACTTCTTGCGCCCAATCACGACCTTGTCCAACTGCAGGTCGTGCACGGCCACAAACCACTGGAAGAAAGCGGCCAACAGGGCGGTCAACAGCAACTGAAAGGCGTGCAGCGGGCTCCAGCGCAGGTCAGTCGACAGGCGCAACAGGCCGTAGCCGAAGTCGCGGTCTTTGCCGATCACGTTGGTGTAAGTGTGGTGCACAAAATTGTGCGAATGGCGCCACTCTTCTTTGGGGCAGGTGTTGTCCCAATCAAAGGTGTCGCCATGGAACTGCGGGTCGTTCATGAAGTTGAACTGCCCGTGCATCACGTTGTGGCCCAGCTCCATGTTGTCGATGATCTTGCTGATCCCGAGCAAGGCAGCGCCCAACAGCCATGTGGGCGGGAACCAGCCAAACAGCAGCAGCGCGCGGCCCAGGGTCTCGGTGGTGCGCACCAGACGCAAGATGCTGCGGATGTATTTGGCGTCGCGCTCGCCCAAGGTCTGGCGCGTCTCTTCTTTGATGGCGTCTAGCTCTTGGCGGAAGGCCTCTAGCTCTTCAAGCGACTTGGGGCCGATTTGCATGGTTTGGTGCGTCATGGTTGTTCCTGCTGGGGCAGCAGCCCATTCAATTCAAGGTTTCGAGTTCGAGGTCGCTCATGGCGCTGCTCACACACAGGCGGATCGGTTGGCCTTGGCCATCGATGCGCTCGCCCGTGGTGGTGTCGCGCACCGAGCCACTGTTGAGCCGGCAGGTGCATTCATGGCAGATGCCTTGGCGACAGCCGTGCTGGATGCTCAGGCCGGCTTGCTCGCCAGCCAGCAGGATCGTCTGGTCACCAGCGGCGTCGAAGTGCTGCGAGCTGTGGTCGCGCAGCAAGCGCACGGTGTGGCGCTCGTCGGGGTCGCCAGAGGGCTTGGGTGGGGCAAAGGCCTCCAGGTGCAGGTGCGCACTGGCGCTGGCGGCTTGCCACAGGGCCCGTGCCGCATCCATCAAAGGTGCGGGGCCGCAGCAGTAGGCGGGCACCTCGCTCCAGTTGGGCATGAGTCGGTTGAGCAAGGCCATGTCCAGCACTTGCTGGGGCGCTTGGGCGGCGGGCGCAGGGCGTCCGCCGCCGTCAAGGGGGGTGTTCACGGCGCTGTCAATGGGCAGGTACTGCAGACCCGACCATTGGCTGGCCATCTCTTGCAGCGCTTGGCCAAAGATGCGTTCTTCGGCGCAACGAGCGAAGTAAATCAGCGTGACCTGGGTGTGCGGCGCATGGGCGCGCAGGTGCTCGAGCATGGCCATGCTGGGTGTGATCCCGCTGCCGCCGGCCATCAGCAGCACCTTGGCAGGCAGTGGCAGCGACAAGGTGAAGGCGCCAGCGGCTTGCTCAATGTCAATGACGTCGCCCACGCGCATCGCCTCATGGATGTGTTGCGACACCCGGCCACCGGGTTGGCGCTGCACCGTGATGGCAAACCGACCCGGGTGCCCGGCAACTGCGCGCGGCGAATAGGCGCGGCGGTGGCGAACGCCTGCGATCGTCACGCCGATCATCACGTACTGCCCCGCCTGGAGGCCGTGGAAGGCGGGGCCAGCTTGCAAGACGATGGTGCTGGCCGACGGGGTTTCGGTGATTTTGGCGATCACGCGGGCGCGCAGGTGGTGCACGGCCAGCAATGGGTCGATCAGGCTGAGCGTGTCATCGAATGCCATCGGGCTGACCCCCAAGTGGGACAACCAGCCTGACAGGCGGGTTGCGGCCACGGTGGACAGCGGGGCGCGAGACGAATCAGCCATCAACAAACTCCAGAACTTCAATCGCAGGGAAGGCTTTTCGGTACACGCGTCATTGACGACGACGGTTGTGCAATGCGAGCCGATACATGAATGCCGTCAGGTTACCCAGCAGTGCCGGGTCGTCACAACGGGGGAAGTCCTTGAAAGGAAGCTGTGCCCCCTTGAATGAGGGGCGTTCAAGGTGAGTTCAATCACGTTTTGCGTGACATCGCACGGCAGGCGCACTTCTGCATAATGGGGACAGATCAATCCAATCAAGTCCTCAAACCATGGCCAGACTGCCTCGCGTCGGCGTGGGCGGCTGGCCTCATTTGCTCGTGCAGCGGGTGCACGATGGGCAGCTGCTCGCGCGAGACGACACCGACCGCCAAGCCTTCTTGGACGCCTTGCGCGAATCGGCCCACCTGCACGATGTGGCGGTTCATGCGTATGCGCTGGCCTCTGACCATTTCCATCTGGTGCTGACGCCCCCCTCCGATCAGGCCTTGAGCCTGACGCTGCAAGCCGTGGGGCGCAGGTATGTGGCGGCGTTCAATCGCCGCCACGCGCGCCAAGGCAGCCTGTGGTCCGGGCGTTTTCGGGCCACGGTACTGGACCCGGCGCGTTATTTGCTAGATGCCATGGTCTTTGTTGAAACGCATGGCGTGCGTGCGGCCGAGGTGCTGCAGGTGGCTGGCGACCGTTGGGGCAGCGCGCCGTTCCACTTGGGGCTGCGCTCAGACCCCTTGGTCACCGACCACGCGCTGTTTTGGGCGCTGGGCAACACCCCGTTTGACCGAGAGGCTGCTTGGCGAGCGCGCTTGGACGCGGGTTTGTCGTCGGCGCGCTTGGCCGAGCTGGCCCAGGCCATGCA
>JAVLFO010000661.1:0-2407 GCA_046052805.1 Aquabacterium sp.
CCACACCCGGTGCCCCACTGACCAGCACCATGCCACCACGTTGCGTGATGGCCTGGCTCAGCGCGTCGGCCAGCAGCTGGCGCTCGGCGTCTCGCCCCACCAAACGCGATGGCGGCGACAGGCGCAAAGGGAAGTCCTGCTCGCCCAAAGGCATGACTGGCAGCGCCTGCGGCGCATGGCGCGCCAGCAAACCCAGCAGGCGCTGCAGGTCATGGCGCAAGCCTTCGGCACTGAGGTAGCGGCGGTCGGGCTCTTTCTCGAGCAAGCGCATGACCAGCGCCGACACCACAGGCGGGATCTGAGGGCGAAGCTCGCTCAAGGGCACCGGCACCGTCGCCAGTTGCGCGTGGATCAAATCGAGCACATCGGCGTGGGCAAACGGTGGCCGCCCGACCAGCATCTCGTACATCACCACGCCCAGGCTGTAGAGGTCGGCACGCGAGTCGACCGGGCGTCCGGTGCGGCCCGTTTGCTCGGGTGCCATGTAGGTCAAGGTGCCAGCGATGTGGCGCTCGTGGGTGAAGCCCAGGTGCTCTTGCGCGAGGCCGCTGGCGTGCCCAAAATCCATCAGCACGGGCCGCGCAGGCTCGCCCACCAGAACGATGTTGCCGGGGTGGATGTCTTTGTGGACCACGCCCGCACGGTGCACGCCACACAAGGCGTGCGCCAGTTGCATCGACCAATTTAAAGCCTGAAAGACATCGGGCGGCCGGGTGCGCAAGCGCTCGGCCAGCGTGGGCGCTTCGCCGCCCATGAACAACAAGGCATCGGCAGGCTGCTCACCAGGGGCCAACTGCACCACGCCGTCAAAGCCCTCCAAGCGCATCAAGATGGCCCGCTCATGCCGCAGGCGACGCACCGCATCGGGTCCGTCGGCCTGCTTGCGGATGCGATCCTGGCTGGGGTCCAGCCCGGGCACGAGCCACAGGGCCGTGTCGTCACCTCGGCGCAACATGCGGGGTTGAGCCATCCCGTGCGGAAGGGTCTGCGTCATGCCGCTGTGGCGGTGTCCCGCCGTCCTCCCTGACCTGATCGAGCTGAGCGCCTCACACGAAGCTCACTCGCCAACCTTGACCACGACGCGGCCGCGCACCTGCCCGTCGAGCAACTGCTGCGCGGTGGCAACTGCCTCGTCCAAACCAATCTGATGGGTGATGAGGGCCAGCTTGCCCACGTCCAGGTCTTGGCCCAAGCGCTGCCAGGCCTGCAGGCGGTCGGCGCGCGGGCACATCACACTGTCGATGCCCACCAGCGTGACCCCACGCAAGATGAACGGCGCCACCGAAGCCGGCAGGTCCATGCCGCCCGCCAAGCCACAGGCCGTGACCACGCCGCGGTACTTGGTTTGTGCGCACACATTGGCCAGCGTGTGGCTGCCCACGGTGTCCACGGCGCCGGCCCAACGCTCTTTGGCCAGGGGCTTGCCCGCGCTGGCAAAGTCGGTACGCGCCAAGACCTCGCTGGCGCCAAGCTGCTTGAGGTAATCGGCCTCTTGCGGGCGGCCGGTCACGGCCACCACGGTGTAACCCAGCTTGGCCAGCACGGCCACGGCCACGCTGCCCACACCACCGGCTGCGCCCGTCACGATGACCTCGCCCTTGTCGGGCGTGACGCCCTGGCGTTCCAGCGCCAGCACGCACAGCATGGCGGTGTAGCCCGCCGTGCCAATGGCCATGGCCTGTGCGGGCATGAAGGCCTTGGGCAAAGGCACCAGCCAATCGCCATTGACCCGTGCGCGCTGTGCCAAGCCACCCCAATGGGTTTCACCCACGCCCCAACCATTGAGCACCACGGCGTCGCCCACGGCCACATCGGGGTGCGAGCTGGCCTCCACGATGCCGGCAAAGTCAATGCCCGGCACCATCGGGAACTTGCGCACCACGGGCGACTTGCCCGTGATGGCCAGGCCGTCTTTGTAGTTCAAGCTGGAGTAAGCCACCTTCACGGTGACGTTGCCCTCAGGCAGCCGCGCCTCGTCAATGTCTTGGACGGATGCGCGATAGCCTTGCTCGTCCTTGTCAATGAGGATGCCCTTGAACATGTTTGGCCTTTCAGGTCTGGTTACGGTTTGTCACCAATATAGCCCGAGCAGGCCGTGACCCGCTTGCCAATGCGCTGGCCCGACCTCACCGCTTCATCGACATGGCCTTCGATGAACTGAAGCCAAAGGAGCGTGAACAAGTCATTGATCGGTCTGGCACAGCGCCTTGAGCCGCGCCATGAAGCTGTCCGGCGGCGGCGACACCTTGCCGGCACGCTCGCCGGGTCCGCCCAAAAACACCACGCCCGTTTTGCCGCGCGCGACCTCGCGGCCCGAGGCCTTGTCGCGCAAGCGAAAGACCAGGTCGAAGCCGTACTTGTTGAAGTCGTCGGGCAGCATGTCGACCTGCATGGTCTCGCCATAAAA
>JAVLFO010000662.1:0-1750 GCA_046052805.1 Aquabacterium sp.
CTAGTCGTCGGCAGCGTCAGATGTGTATAAGAGACAGGTATGGCGGCCACCTCCGAGCCATCCCACACCAGCGTGTACTGTGCAGACATGCGGCTCATGCGCCAAAGAAGGCGCGTTCGATCTCGTGCGGCAAGGGCTGGCCTGTCAGCCAAGCGCGCTCCAGCACGTGCCAGTAATGGCGGTAGCTGGCGCGGTCGTGCAGCACGCCATGGAAGGCCGTGGGTGCCCAATGCGCGGCCTGTGCGGCACTCAAAATCTCGACCGCATCGTCGACCTCGGCGGCCACGGGTGCAAAGGCGTCCACGATCACTTGGATTTGGTCTGGGTGGATGCTCCACATGCGTGTGTAGCCCAGCTCGCGCGAGGCTTTCTCGGCGGCCTTGCCCAAAGCGCGTGCATCTTTGAACTCGGTGACCACGCAGTGCGATGGCGTGATGTGTGCCGCGTGGCAAGCCGCTGCGATCTCTAACTTGGCGCGCAGCACCAGCGGGTGGCTGAACTGGCCCGCAGCACTCATAGCCGATGCAGGCACCGCGCCACGGTGCTCAGACACGAAGTCCATCAAACCAAACGACAGCGACTCCAGCCCCGGCAGCGCAGCGATCTCGTGCACCTGCTGCAGGGCCGTGTGCGTTTCGATCAGTGCATGCACGGGCAGGGCGCGCGTCACGCCATGCCGCAAGCGCGCGGCCTTGATGTGTTCAATGGCCCTTTGCGTGTCGGCCACACCGGCCACCTTGGGCACCATCACATAGGACAGGCGCTCGCCGGTCTGGCCAATCAAGGTGTCGATGTCGTCTTCAAAGCGCTCGTGCTTGGGGTCATGCACCCGCACACCCACGCGGTTGAAGGCATTGGCTCGGCTGTTGACCAACTCGCACACCAGCAAGGCCTGCTCGTGCTCGCCGCCCACAGGGGCACCGTCTTCCAGGTCCAGCGTCACGTCAAACACCGCCCGCTCCGCCTGGTGCCCCATGTCGGCCTGCAAGGCCAGGCTTTTGCGCATGCGCGCTTCCACGCCCGCGTAGTGGTCGCACACCGGCAACAGCGGCGCTGCCTTGTCTGATCCAAACAGGGCGTGTCGTGGGTGGATGGCGGTCAGGGTGGACATGGCGGTGGTCGTGTCAAGGCGAAAAAAAAGCCAGCGACCTTTGACAGTCGCCAGCTTTCATTGTGAGCCACCCGATCGATGCAGACCAGCCGCACCGGGGTGATTCATCTGAGGCAGATCACAGCAGGTGCTTGACGCCGTCTTGCTCGCCTTGCAGTTCAGCCAGGGTCTTGTTGATGCATTCTTGCGAGAAGGCATCGATTTCCAGGCCGGTGACGATCTTGTATTCGCCGTCAGGCGTCGTGGTCACAGGGAAACCGAACACGATGCCGGCAGGGATGCCGTACTCACCGTTCGAAGGCACGCCCATGGTGACCCAGTCGCCGTTCGAGCCCAGGGCCCAGTCGCGCATGTGGTCGATGGCAGCGTTGGCAGCCGAAGCTGCCGACGACAGGCCGCGAGCAGCACTGATGGCGGCGCCGCGCTTGCCCACGGTGGGCAAGAAGGTGTCAGCGTTCCAGACTTGGTCGTTGACCAGGTCCTTGATCGACTGGCCGTTCGTGGTGGCGAAGCGGTAGTCAGCGTACATCGTGGGCGAGTGGTTGCCCCAGACGGTCAGCTTGCGGATGTCGCCAACCTTGGTGCCGGTCTTGGCAGCCAATTGCGACGCAGCGCGGTTGTGGTCCAGGCGCAGCATGG
>JAVLFO010000663.1:0-1646 GCA_046052805.1 Aquabacterium sp.
GCGCCAGGGGCGCGTCCAGGTGGTGGTGGCAGTGGCCGTGGCGGTCGCCCAGGTGGTGGCAACGGCGGCGGTGCACGCCAGGGGCAAGGTGCCAGCGGTGGCCAACGCAGCCCTGGCGGCTCTGGGCGCGGCGGTCAAGGTGCTGGCTCTGGCAGCCAGGCACCTCGAGCGCGCACACGCTGATCCGTCTGGACCCACAATGAAAAAACCCGGCAATGCCGGGTTTTTTCTTGGGCAGCGCGTTTTGCAACGCGCGCCGAACAGCAGTTCGAATTACTTCGAAGCGGCGGCCGAAGCGGCAGCAGCAGCCTTCTTGGCAGCGTGGTGATGCTTCTTCTTGGCAGCCTTCTTGGCAGCAGGAGCCGAGGCGGCAGCAGCAGCGGGAGCCGAGGCAGCGGCTTCAGCGGCGAAAGCGCCAACAGCGAACATCGAGGCGACCAGAGCGGCGATCAGCTTTTTCATGAGGAAACTCCAAAAGAATGTGGTTGGTTGTCAGACGGGCTTACACCGCCTGTGCAATCTCAACGCGGCCTGAAAACAGGTGGTTGACAAGATTTTCAAAAAAACTTCAATCAATCAAAACGAGACTGCCTGAACCATTTGGTCGCCACCCATTTCTCCCCGGCCAATACCGGCGCGCCGCCATGCAAAGTCAAAGAAGATGGGCTGGGGTCGGGGTATGCAAAAAACACCGCGCCACCTGCTTGAGCCTGCACACTCAAACCCATGTCCGGAAATGTGGTGGCGCCACCCGCCTGGGGCGTGTTCAGGTACATGACCAAGGTGGCCAGCCGCTGCCCCCCACGTTTCAAAATGGCCGCCGAACTGGGCTGATCAGGCTCGAAATAATCGTAGTGCGCTTGGTATTGCGCCCCCGGCGGATACCGCAGTATCTGCAAGCCCTCCCCCCGCTCAATGGGCCACCCCGTCAGCGCGGCAATGCGCGCTTCAATGCGCTGGCACAGCTCGTTCTCACCCCGCCCAAAAAACATGCCCTGGCTGGTGCGTGCGGGGTTCACCTCGGTGCCATCTGCCGTGCTGGCCACCGTCTCAGAGCGCGACAAGCGCGGCGCCGCCAGGTCCATCAAGGCAGAGCACTCCGGCGCTGACAACAGGCCACTCAAAACCGTCAGCCGAGGTGCCGTCATCTGGAGGCAGATGTGAACCTCTTTGTCGTGCGCCCAGACTCGCCCCTGATCACCCGTGCCGATGTGTGGCACCTCAAGCGGCCGCTGTGGTGTCGCGGACAAGGCCAGGCCAGCCTGCGCCAACGCATGCGCTGCGGCGCCAGCGTCCCATCCGCTGGACAACATCGACTCGAACAGGGTCATGCCGCTGTGGCCTGCGCGCTTGCTGTCGTCCAGCCAGGCCAGCAACTCGGGGGTCAAGGTTTGTTGCGTCACAGCAAGGGCCTGCACCGTCAAGTCACGAGGAGCTCAGTCGCCCAAGCGCCGACGAAACACCAATCGATCGGGCGCTGAAGCAGCGGCATCATGCGCGTAGCCTTCTGCGTTGAAGTCCAGCAAGTCCTTGGGCGTCTTTGCCCGGTGGGTCACCGCGTGACGAGCCATCAGGCCGCGCGCCCGCTTGGCATGGAAGCTGATGATCTTCCACTGCCCAGCTTTGAAGTCTTCGAAGACACATTC
>JAVLFO010000664.1:0-7132 GCA_046052805.1 Aquabacterium sp.
CGTCGGCAGCGTCAGATGTGTATAAGAGACAGGGCCAGCAAAACCTACACCGCCACGCGCATCGATCGCATCACACCGATGCCTACACGTTTCAAATTGGCGGGTGTTGCGATGTTGGACACCATGGCCTCGACCCTCCAGATTGGCACTTCTGACCCGGTGTCCTATCTGAATTTGCGGCAGCTTGGCTTGGTGCCGGATGGACTGCGCTCTGGCCAGCGCTTGCGTGTGTGGTTAGACCCTGCAAAGATCAGCAATGGCCAATGGGTGGCCAAGAAGATCAAGATCGATCAGACCTTGGTGTTGGACAGCGATGAAGCCAGCTTGGAAGGGGTGGTGACCGAAGTGCGTCCCGCCACCTCCACCATCGTGATCGACGGCAAGACCGTGGATGTCAAGGGCGTGCCTGCCGATGTCTGGACGAAGCTGACGCAAGGCCAGCGCGTGCGTGTCGAGGGCGCCTTGCGCGACGGTGTGCTGGTGGCCACCGAGCTGGAGGTCAGATTGACGACAGACGTCGATGACGAGGAGACCGAGCTGCATGGCATCGTCAGCAACTACACGCCAGTCACAGGCAACTCCGATGGGGCTGCCACCTTCGTCGTGCGGGACGTGACCGTGGCCATCAACGCCGCAACGCCACATCAGGGCAACGTTTCACAGACCACGCCACAAGTGTGCGTCGAGGTCACCGGCAAACGCTTCAACAGCCAGGGTCAGTTGATCGCGCTGAAGTACGAAGTCGAAACCTGCCGCAACGATTGATGTGTTCTGACAAGGCCTCTCAAGGCCTTTCAGCAGATCACAAGCCTGCTCTCGACAAGCTTTCCAAGAAGGCGTCCACCTTCTGAAAGCCAATCACGCGGGCGTTTTCACGCTCATGCCCCTTGCCATCAAAGAACAAGATGCCAGGCGGGCCGAACAGGCCAAAGCGCTTCATCAGTGACTTGTGGTGGGCCTCGTTGGCGGTCACATCGGCCTGCAGCAGCACCGCGTTGTTCAAGCGGGCCTGCACTTGCGGGTCGGCCAAGGTGAAGTGCGCCATCTCTTTGCAGGCCACGCACCAGTCGGCGTAAAAGTCCAGGATCACGGGCTTGCCATCGGCGGCTTGCAGTGCCGATGCCAGCTCGGCCTCGCTGCTGACCTTCTTGAACGCCACCTCGGCGGCATCGGTGCTGGCCAAGCGCTGGGCATCGGTGCCCGTGGCGCCATTGACGCGTGCCACCGTGAAGGGTTGCAGCGGAGCCAAGGCGTTGTGGGCCCCGGCCAGGGCGCCCACCAGCTCAGTGGCCGCCACCAGTGCCATCACCAAGCCAAAGCCTTTGAGCGATCGGTGCAGCACGCTGGCCGTGGCGTTCAAGGTGTCAAACGCGCCCAGGAAGGCGGCGCCCAACGCCAGCCACATGCCCACCAGGAACAGCAGCACCGACGCGGGCAGCACCGGCTGAACCAGCCACAGCGCCACGGCCAAGAGCATCATGCCGAACACGGTCTTGACCGACTCCATCCAGGCACCCGCGCGGGGCAGCAAGGTGCCGGCCGAGACGCCCAGCAGCAGCAAGGGCACGCTCATGCCCATGGCCATCGAGAACAAGGCCACGCCACCGATCACGACGTCGTGTGTCTGGCTGATGTAGACCAGCGCGCCAGCCAAGGGCGCGGCCACGCAAGGCCCGACCACCAGAGCCGACAAGCCACCCATGACGAACACGCCCACGAAGGAGCCCGCGCGCATCTTGTCGGAGGTCTGGCTCACATTCGATTGCCACGAGCCCGGCAGTTGCAGGTTGTAGGCGCCAAACATCGACAGCGACAAGGCCACCAGCAAGGCCGCGAAGGCCCCCAGCACCCACGGGTTCTGCAGCGCAGCGGCCAGGCCCTCACCCAGCAGGCCAGCGATCACACCAAAGCTGGTGTAGACCAGGGCCATGCCCAAGGCGTAGCTGGCGGCCAGCAAAAAGCCGCGCATGCGCGAGACGCTTTCGCCTTGTCCCACGATGATCGACGACAGGATCGGCAGCATGGGCAAGACGCATGGCGTGAACGACAACAGCAAGCCGGCCAGGGCAAACACGCCGGCAATCGGCAGCAAGTGGCCTGAGGCCAGCTTTTGCTGGATGGCCGAGAGCTCGCTGACGGGTGCCGTCTCGCTGCTTTGTGCGCTGGGCGCGGCCTGAGCTGGCGTGCCTTCAGGCAACTCAGGCGCGGTCTTGACGGCCGTGACGTGCCCTGCGGCGTCGAGTGCGACCATCAGCCGCCGTGTTTGGGGTGGGTAACACAGACCCGCTTCGGCGCAGCCTTGGTAGACCACCTTGAGCGCATGCTCGCTGGCGCTGCCTTGCACCGTCACCTTGACCGCCATGGACTGGTGGTAGACCTCCATGTCGCGCTCAAAGGTGGGGTCGTGTTTGAGTTGCCCTGCGGGGAAGACCAGCTTGGGCTGCGATGCGGCTGCCGGCGTGTCTTCGTCGCTCACCTCGATGCGTTCGCGGTAGAGGTAGTGGCCCGGCTGCACCTCAAAGGCCAGCGCCAAGGCACCGTCGGCCACCTGCGGCGTCAGCACAAAGGCCTGGTCCACGTCCAGAAAATCGGCGGCATGGGTCAGGGGTGTCGCCATCCAGCAGACGAGCAGCAGCCAGCGGCTCAAGGTGGAGATCAATCGCTTCATGGTGTGTCTCACATCGTTGTGTGGGGGGCGCTCTCGTGGGTGAGCACGGAGCCGTCGGGGGCGATCATCAAAAACGCCACCGACTGTTCTTGTAAAAAGCGCAAGCCATCGGCCTGCTTGAGCAAAGCGATGGTGGCCAGGGCGCCAGCGGCAATGCACAGGGGTGACTGCACGCTCACCGACTGCCAATGGGCCACGGGCCACCCGGTGCGCGCATCCAGGACATGGGCATAGCGTCGGCCATCGACCAGCATGAAGCGTTCATAGTCGCCACTGGTGGCCAGGCCGCCGCTTGACACGGCCACGCTGGCGATCACGCTTTGCGTTTGCCGTGGGTGTTGGATGCCCATCAGCCAGGGTGTGCCGTCTGGACGAGGCCCCAGCACACGGATGTCACCGCCCAGGTTGACATGGCCATGTGCGATGCCTGCGGCCATCAACAAGGCGGCTGCCCGGTCTGCGGCGTACTCTTTGCCAAAGCCGCCAAAGTCGAGCTGCATGCCAGGCCTTGTCAGGCGAATGTGGCGGACTTGCCGGGGGCCGGCATCTGCGCGCGCTGGCTCCCACTCGACATGCTGCCAGCCCACCAAAGGCAGCAGTACATCGATGTCGTGCGGCGCAGGCAAGACGCCGCGTTCAAAGTCCCAAGCACGACGCAGCACGCCGCTGGTGATGTCAAAGGCGCCGTCGCTGAGCGTGTACAGCTGTGCCGCAAAGTCCAGCAGCTGCGCGGTTTCGTCGTCAACGGCCATGGCCTGGTCGGTGCCCGCGGCCGCATTGATTTGCGAGACGACGCTTTCAGGCTGGTAGCGTGACCAGGTGCGCTCGATGCGCCGAACTTCGTCCACAGCCTGAGCCACCCGTGCGCGCATGTCAGCAGGGCTGTGTGGGCCCATGACATGGATCTCGCAGGGGCTGGCCATGGCCATGAAAGGCGTGACGAGTTCGTGCACCGTGGTCATGCGCTTGCCCGTGCTCAGAAGCGTTTGGCCAGACCCAGCTGAACCGTGTTGGCCGTGAACGGGTCCAGCCCCGGCGAGCCCTTGCCGCCAAAGCGCCAGTTGCTGCGTTGCTCGTAGCGCTCGCCTTTGATATCGGCGGTCCAGTCCGTGTCCACACGCCAGGCCAGCTTGAGCCCGTAGGTGATGGCCCCAAAGGCCGACAAGCGTTGATCGGCCGATTGCGGCGTGCCGTCGCTCACCGAGGGCGCGTAGACATTGCCAAACGCGTCGACCAGCGGGTCCATGTAGAACCGTGCGGCACTCTGGGTTTGGTAGCGCAGCTGCGGCGTCAATGTCCATCGGTCGTTGACGGGTTGCACCCATTCGGTGGACACGGTGTGCGCCCGCACGCCCCAGTCGTCGCGGTACAGCCGGTAGCTGTTGCGCATCGTGGCGCCCATCGATTCGAAGTGGTGGTTCCAGCGCGTCAAGAAGGCGATCTGACGGCGACTGCCGGGGCGCACGTCCAGCGTCTTGTAAGGGTCATTGAAGTAGCCACGCCCTTGCGTCAGGCCCAGATTGACTTGCACCAGATCGGCCCGAGTGACGGCCTGCGTCACACCCACCATGAACTCGTTGGAACGCTTGCGCTGGCCGATGGCCACTTGGTTGGTCGAGTTGATCTGGTCGCGCGAGGTGCCCACACCCACGTTGTAGGTGGTGTTGTTGTCGTCGCTGGCAAAGCGCGCTTCACCACCCACGGCGTTCGAGATGTAGTCATGCTCCACCGATCGGCTGGCCGACACGGCCCAGGCGCTGCGCTCGCGGTAGTGCGTGAGCTTGGTGTCGACCGCAGTGCGGTTGTCGTTCATGCGCGAGGCGCCCGAGACGCTGGTGTAAGCCCGTGGCGAGGCGCCCGAGACAGCGTCGTTCACGGCAGAGCCTTCGAGCGACCAGCTGGCCCCCAGTGGTGCCAGCACCGACACGGCATGCGCTGTGACACCCACGCGCTTGAGGCCAGGTTGGGCATCTTGGTAGTGCAGGGCCTTGTAGGCGATCTCACCGTGTTCAGGGGCGTTTTCAGCCTGGGCCAACGAGGGCATCAGGCCAGGCAAAGCCAATGCGGCCAGCAAGACGCCGTGTGCGCGTTTGCTTGTCGGCAGGGCGCTCGCCCCGACTGCCTTGTGTGTGTCAGTTGCAGCCACAGCCACCTCCGCCCACGCCATAGCCACCCGAGGCGGCTTCTTTGCTGCCATAGGTGTGTTGGTCATATCGGGCTTCCAGGCCATCGCCGCCCATGGTCATTTCGGGCTTGGCCAGCAGGCCCTTTTCCCAAGGCTTGGGGCCGTCGATGTGGCCGCAGGCTGTGCAGGCCACGCTCACGCAGGCCCACAGCCACCATTTACTGGGTGTGCGCATCATCGGGCTCCTGCGGCTGAGCCGTTACCCAGGGCGGCGGCGATTTGCTTTTCAAGCTCCTCGCGGTCGCCTTGCTTGAAGCCAGCGTGCACCGAGATGACCTTGCCATCGGCACCGATCAGCACCGAGCTGGGCATGCCCTTGATGGCGTAGCGGCCTGGGGTCGCGCCCTTGGCGTCAAAGGCCACGGCAAAGCGCGCGGGCGTCTGGGCCAAGAACTGTTCGGCATCTGCCGTCTTGGCGTCCACATTGATGGCC
Source organism: Aquabacterium sp. (assembly GCA_046052805.1). GTDB lineage: Bacteria > Pseudomonadota > Gammaproteobacteria > Burkholderiales > Burkholderiaceae_C > Aquabacterium. Next base: position 5,287 of record JAVLFO010000664.1, read on the forward strand.
AGCACTTTGAAACCCTTGTTGCCGTACTTGGCTTGCATCTCGTTCATCCAAGGGAAGGACTGGCGGCATGGGCCGCACCACGAGGCCCAGAAGTCGAGGTAGACCACCTGGCCTTTGAGGTCGGCCAGCGTTTGCTGGCCAGCGCCTGCTTGGGGCAGCGAAAACGCGGGCGCCGCTTGGCCTAGCTCCAAGGCCATGGACAGGGCCGGAGCCATCAGGCTCAGGCAAATCGCGGCATGGCGCAGCATGGTGTGGGTTTTTGAGTTGGACATGTCAAGCTCCTTCATTCAATCGTTGTCAAGGCTCAGCCTCGGGTGGGGGCCATGCGCTGCTGCTGCACGCGCCGCCAGGCCAGCACACCGGCTGCTGTCAGCAGCATCAGTGGCCAAACCGGGTCGGTGGGTTGATCCGGGGCGCCGATGGTGCAGCCGCCGCCGCCGGCGTTTTGCACCGTGTTGTTGCTGGTGTTGGCCGATGCGATGGGTGCCCCCGCCGCTTGTGCCGATGCCGGGTTGGCGATGTAGGCCGACAGGTCGGCCAGGTCTTGGTCGGTCAACACACCTTGGTAGACGCCCATGCCGCCCAGGCCCGACGCAATCGCGTTGGCGATGGTGGTGGGGTTGGTGCCGTTGAGGATGCGCGACGCGTTGTTGTTGACGTTGCTGCCATGGCAGTTCGAGCAAGCCATGGCTTTGCTGCCAAAGTACAAGGCCGCGCCCTGAGCCGCGCTGCTGCTGCCGACCATCAAGGCCGTGGTGCCCACGCCGCTCAAACCCAGGGTGACCGGGTCGGTGCCATTGGTGGCGAGCTGCAAGCTGCCCGAGCGGGTGCCTGCCGCCGTGGGCTGGAAGGACAAGACCCAGGTGCAATTGCCGCCTGCAGCCACTGCCACACCCACCTTGCAGGTGCCGCCTTGCACCGAGAACTCGCCCGACTGCGCTCCGCCGATCACCAACTGGTTGGGCGTCAAAGCGCCTGGGCCGTTGTTCAACAAGGTGATGGTGGCGGTGGTCGCCGTCGAGCCCACCGTGGCCGCAGGCAAGCCCACGCTGGTGATGCTGCCCAGCCAGGCCGCAACGGGCAAGGGCGCCGCCACGCCGGTGCCTGAGGCGTTCAGCGACAGGCTGCCGCCGCTCGCGTTGTGCGTGAGGGTCACGGTGGCGGCACGCGCCCCGACGGCCGTCGGCGTGAAGCTCAGTGCCAGCGTGCAGCTGGCGCCGGGTGGCACGCTGCCGCCGGCGGCGCAGCTGCCTGCCAAGGCAAAGTCATTGGCCTGCCCACCACTGACTGCGATGGTGTTCAAGCTCAGGTTGGCGGTGCCGGTGTTGCTGAGCGTGATGCTTTGTGTGCCCGATGCGCCCAGCGTTTGCGAGCCAAAGGACCACGCGTTGGCCGACGTGGCCACCTGCGGCGTGGGGATGGGTGTGCCGCTGCCTTGCAAAGCGATGGCGGCCGTGCCATTGCTCGCGTCGCTCACCACGCTCAAGCTGGCGCTGCGTGCGCCGGCGGCTGTCGGCTTGAAGCTCAAGGTCACGCTGCAGCTTGCGTTCACGGCCAAGGTGGTGGCGGTGGTGCATGTGCCGGTGCGCACGAAGTCGGCTGCTGCCGTGCCCGACAAGCCCAAACCCGTGATGTGCAGGCTGGCTGCGCCCGTGTTGCTCACCGTCACGCTCTGGCTGGCACTGGTCTGGCCGACCACCGTCGATGCAAAGGTCAAGCTGGTGGCATTGAGCGACACCGCAGGCAGTGGCTGTGCCGTGCCCGAGCCCGACAGCGTGACGGCGGTGCTGCCCCCGGCCGCGTTGTGGCTGACCGTCACGCTGGCATTGCGTGCGCCCACCGCACC
>JAVLFO010000665.1:0-6819 GCA_046052805.1 Aquabacterium sp.
GGCAGCGTCAGATGTGTATAAGAGACAGCATTTGAGGCGAGAGATCGACATGAAGCTGCTGCGTTTTCAGGCTTGCTTGGCTGGCATCTGGGCTGGCAGCGTCATGGCCGTGGGCGGCGTTGCGGCGCCCAGCCTGTTCATGGTGCTGGAGCGTCAGCAGGCAGGTCTTGGTGCGGGGCGCATTTTTGCGACCGAGGCCAACATCAGCATGGCCATGGCCATCGTGCTGTTTCTGATTGAGCGACGCCGTGTGCGCGATTTGGCTGAAGCCAACGGCAGCGGCCAGGTCATGACAGGCAATTTGCTGCTGACCTTGTCGGCCTTGTTTTTGACCGTGTTCGGGCAGTACGCGCTGCACCCCTTGATCCAAGCGGCCAAGGAGGGACAGGCCACGGCTTTGTCGTTTGGTGCCCTGCACGGCATTTCGGCAGGTTTGTACTGGCTCAAAGCCTTGGCGATCACCGCACTGGCTTGGCGCTTGACAGGCGCAAAGGCATGACATCCTGAGCGCAAGGGCGGGGCGGCGGTGCCGCCCCCGTCTCATCAAGCTGGCTTTTTGCTCGGCGAGCGTTTCTTGGCGCGCTTGATCAGGCCGCCAGCGGTGACCCGTTGGTTACCCATCACCTGCACCTTCTTGACCTCGGGGCGGCGCAAGCCGCTCTTGGAGAACTTCAAGATCTTCACCTCGCGTGGCCCTGGCATGCGAGACTCCGTGCTTTCAACGGCTTCTTTTTCCGGGATCGGGCGCCACAGCACCAGCAGTTTGCCGATGTGTTGAATGGGCGCGGCATTGAGTTCGTCGCACAGTTGGCCGAACATCTCTTCGCGCTTGGTGCGATCGTCGCCCAGCACTCGGATTTTGATCAGACCATGCGCCTTCAGCGCGTTGTCGGCCTCTTTGGTGACGGCGGCGGTGAGGCCATCACCACCGATCATCACGACGGGGTCAAGGTGGTGCGCATCGGCGCGTAAAGCGCGGCGCTCGGCAGTAGTCAGTTGAATAGCAGGCATACCTCTATTATCGAGCCATGAAAGTCAAAACCAAAAGCAAAAAGCTCAACAAAGCTTGGTTGAATGAGCACATCCATGATCCTTACGTTCGCCAGGCGCAAAAAGAGGGCTATCGCTCGCGTGCGGCTTTCAAGCTCAAAGAGATTGACGACGCCCTGCATTTGATCAAACCTGGCCAATTGGTGGTCGACTTGGGGGCCAGTCCCGGCGCTTGGAGTCAGTACGTTCGGCGCAAATTCGCGCCCAAAGACGCGGGTGTGGGTGGTGCCGCAACGGGCGAACTCAACGGCACGATCATCGCCCTCGACCTGCTGGAGTTCGAGCCGATCGAGGGCGTTCAGTTCATCCAGGGGGACTTCCGCGAAGACGCCGTTTTGTCGCAGTTGCAAGAAGCTGTGGGGGACCGGCAGGTCGACGTGGTCATTTCTGACATGGCGCCCAACCTGAGCGGCATCGACGTGTCTGACGCGGCGCGCATCTCGCACTTGATCGAACTGGCCATCGAATTTTCGCAAAACCACCTGAAAAAAGACGGCGCGCTGGTGTGCAAAGTCTTTCATGGCAGTGGCTACAGCCAGTTGGTCGAGATGTTCAAAGCCAATTTCCGGCTCTGTAAGCCGATCAAGCCGAAGTCCTCGCGGGACAAGTCTTCTGAGACATTTTTGGTGGGTATCGGCCTGAAAAGCCAATGAGTCGGTTTGAGCGGGGCCACATGGGCGCAAAAACAGGTGTTTCACGGGGGATTGGAATCTGCAGTACCCCCCTTGACTCGTCTAGAATCATCCCCATGTACCGCGAAGACTGCGTGTGCCCGCTGTCAGATTGATGACGGCGCGTGTGGTTTTTGAGACTCGTTTCAGTGTTTTGGCGCATCCAGCGTCAGCTGCAACGGGCGTGAATGGGTAGAAGGAGCCGCGGTGAACAATCAATGGTTCTCTAAGATCGCAGTCTGGCTGGTTGTTGCGCTGGTGTTGTTCACCGTGTTCAAGCAGTTCGACCGTGCCACCACCGGCGGAAGCCAAATCGGGTACTCCGACTTCCTTGAGGAAGTGCGCGCCAAGCGCATCAAAACCGTCACCCTGCAAGAGGGCGGCGGCGGTACCGAGATCATCGCCACCACAACCGATGACAAGCGCATCCGCAGCACGGCCACTTACCTGGACCGCGGCCTGGTTGGTGACTTGATCAACAACAACGTCAAGTTTGACGTCAAGCCACGTGAAGAGCCCTCGCTCATCATGAGCTTGCTGGTGTCGTGGGGGCCCATGCTGCTGTTGATCGGCGTGTGGGTGTACTTCATGCGCCAAATGCAAGGCGGCGGCAAGGGCGGTGCTTTCAGCTTCGGCAAAAGCAAGGCTCGCATGCTCGACGAGTCCAACAACAACGTCACTTTCGCGGACGTCGCTGGTTGCGATGAGGCCAAGGAAGAGGTCAAAGAGTTGGTTGATTTCTTGCGCGATCCGCAGAAATTCCAAAAACTCGGCGGCCGCATCCCCCGTGGCGTGCTGATGGTCGGCCCTCCCGGCACTGGCAAAACGCTGCTGGCCAAGTCGATCGCCGGCGAAGCCAAGGTGCCGTTCTTCACCATTTCGGGCTCTGACTTCGTCGAAATGTTCGTGGGTGTGGGCGCTTCTCGTGTGCGCGACATGTTCGAGCAGGCCAAGAAGAATGCGCCTTGCATCATCTTCATCGACGAAATCGATGCAGTGGGTCGTCACCGCGGAGCTGGCTTGGGTGGCGGCAACGACGAGCGTGAGCAAACCCTCAACCAGATGCTGGTCGAGATGGATGGCTTTGAGACCAATCTGGGTGTGATCGTGATTGCCGCGACCAACCGCCCTGACATCCTTGACCCTGCGCTGCTGCGCCCTGGTCGTTTCGACCGTCAGGTTTACGTCACCCTGCCTGACGTGCGTGGTCGTGAGCAGATCCTGAACGTGCACATCCGCAAGGTGCCCGTGGGCCAAGACGTTCGCGCTGACATCCTGGCGCGTGGTACCCCTGGTTTCTCGGGTGCCGATCTGGCCAACCTGGTCAACGAAGCTGCGCTCTTTGCCGCACGCCGCAGTGGCCGTGTCGTCGAGATGCAGGACTTCGAAAAGGCCAAGGACAAGATCATGATGGGCCCCGAGCGCAAGTCCATGGTCATGCCGGAAGAAGAGCGCAAGAACACGGCTTATCACGAGGCAGGCCACGCCCTGGTGGCGCGTTTGCTGCCCAAAACCGATCCTGTCCACAAGGTCACCATCATCCCTCGCGGTCGTGCACTGGGCGTGACCATGCAGCTGCCAGAGGGCGATCGCTACAGCATGGACAAGACGCGCATGCTGGACACGATCTCGGTGCTGTTTGGTGGTCGGATCGCTGAAGAGGTGTTCATGCACCAGATGACCACGGGTGCGAGCAACGACTTTGAGCGAGCGACAGCCATTGCCCGTGACATGGTCACCCGCTACGGCATGACCGACGAGTTGGGCCCCATGGTCTATGCAGACAACGAGGGTGAGGTTTTCTTGGGTCGTTCGATCACCAAGACCACCAACATGTCTGAAGAGACGCTGCGCAAGGTTGACAAGCAAATCCGCTTCATCATCGATGAGCAGTACGCCATTGCGCGCAAGCTGATCGAAGACAACCAAGACAAGATGCACGCCATGGCCAAGGCCCTGCTGGAATGGGAAACCATCGATGCGGAGCAGATTGAAGAGATCATGCAAGGCCGCGAGCCGCGTCCTCCCAAGGACTGGACGCCACCGACCAACAAGCCCAGCGGTGGTACCAAGCCCCCTGTGAGCACCGATGGTGCCCCTGCGGCTGTGTGACCTGAGCACACGGCGCTGACTGTGCGAATCAACGGGGCTTCGGCCCCGTTGTGCATTGCGTGGCGCATCTCTTTGCCCGTGGGCGTGCGTCCCGCACCGCCCAAGAACCCTAGTGTTGAATCAACATGCCCGCTTGGCAAACCACCCGTTTTGACATTGACTTGCAGCGCCCGCAGGTCATGGGCATCGTCAATGTCACCCCTGATTCGTTCTCAGACGGCGGCGCGCACTGGCGGCCGTTTGATGCCATTGCCCATTGCGAACAATTGATCCGTGATGGCGCAGACATCTTGGACATTGGCGGTGAGTCCACGCGACCGGGTGCGCCCACCCTCGCGTTTGAAGAAGAGTGGGGGCGCTTGGCCGAGGTGTTGGCTGCGGCCGTCACCCTGGGTGTTCCCGTGTCGGTCGACACCTCGAAGCCCGAGGTCATGGCACGTGCCTTGGCGCTGGGTGTCGACATCATCAACGACGTTCGGGCCCTGCAGTTGCCAGGTGCTGAGGCCGAGGTGGTGCGTCACGGTCGCTGTGGCGTTTGCCTCATGCACATGCGCGGTGAGCCACAAACCATGCAAAGTGCCGATCTGGTCTACGACGACGTGTTGCTCGAAGTGCGTGCTTTCTTGCGTCAGCGCCTGGCCAGTTTGAGCGCGCAAGGCGTCGCCTTGTCTCGCATCACCCTGGACCCGGGTATTGGCTTTGGCAAGTCGCCAGAGCACAACCTGGCGCTCTTGCGGCGTCAGCGTGAACTGCTGGACTTGGGTGGCGAGCTGCTCGTGGGGTGGTCGCGCAAGTCAACCCTGGGCCATGTCACAGGTCGCCCTGTTGAGCAACGCTTGGCCGCCAGCGTGGCGGCGGCCTTGGCAGGCGTGTCCCACGGTGCCCGCGTGGTGCGCGTGCACGACGTTGCCGAAACCTGCGATGCCCTGCGTGTCTGGGGGGCAGCAGGTTTGCTGGATTGACACGATTTGAGGCGACAATTGCCTGTAACCGCAGGTAATCAAAACCCGTCAGAGAGAGAACATGACCCGACAGTATTTCGGCACCGATGGCATCCGTGGCACCGTGGGGCAATCGCCCATCACGCCTGACTTCATGCTCCGCCTGGGGCATGCGGTTGGTCAGGTGTTGCGTCGCACCGATTCGCACCCAACGGTTTTGATTGGCAAAGACACGCGCATTTCGGGCTACATGTTGGAGTCTGCGCTGGAGGCGGGCTTTGCATCCGCCGGCGTGGATGTGCTGCTCACGGGGCCGTTGCCGACGCCGGGCGTGGCTTACCTGACGCGTGCCCTGCGCTTGAGCCTTGGCGTGGTGATCAGCGCTTCGCACAACCCATTTGCCGACAACGGCATCAAGTTTTTCTCGGCCAAAGGCGAGAAGCTGCCCGATGAGTGGGAACTTGCCGTTGAAGCCGCGTTGGGCGATGCGCCCAAGTGGGCTGACTCTCCCAGCCTGGGCAAGGCCAAGCGCCTGGAAGACGCGCGAGGCCGCTACATCGAATTCTGCAAGGCCAGCTTTGACTCCGGCCTGTCGCTCAAAGGCCTCAAGTTGGTGATCGACGCGGCGCACGGTGCGGCCTACCAAGTGGCGCCGAGCGTGTTCCACGAGTTGGGTGCCGAGGTGGTTTCGATTGGCTGTGCCCCAGATGGCTTGAACATCAACGACGGCGTGGGTGCCACGCACCCTGAGGCCTTGGCCGCTGCAGTGAAGGCGCATGGCGCGCATTACGGCGTTGCATTGGACGGCGATGCCGACCGTTTGCAGCTGGTTGATGCATCTGGTCGCATTTTCAACGGCGATGAGCTGCTTTATGTGATGGTGGCCGACCGCCTTGATCAGGGCCAGTCCGTGCCGGGGGCTGTTGGCACCTTGATGACCAACATGGCCGTTGAGCTTGCTTTGCAGCGCCAAGGCGTTGAGTTTGTGCGTGCCAAGGTGGGCGATCGCCATGTCTTGGAAGACTTGCTGTCGCGCGGCTGGCAGCTCGGCGGTGAGGGCTCGGGGCACCTGATTGCGCTGGATCGCCACACCACGGGCGACGGCATCGTCAGCGCCTTGCAGGTGCTGCAAGCGGTGGTCCGCAGTGGCCGCTCCATCGCGCAATGGCTGGACGGCGTCAGCCTGTTTCCTCAGCGACTGATCAATGTGCGGCTCAAGCCAGGCCAAGATTGGAAGAGCAACACGGCTTTGGCCGCCATGCAGACACAAGTGGACGCCGAATTGGTGGGCAAGGGCCGCGTGTTGATCCGCGCCTCGGGCACCGAGCCGCTTTTGCGCGTGATGGTCGAGGCCCAAGACCAGGCTCTGGCCGATCGCTGTGCCCAGCAGTTGGCCGAAGTGGCTGCGGGCTGAGCAGCACGGCATGGCCGTGTGGCCGTGTCGCCCCATGGCGATGACAGTGCCCTGCGTCTGAACGAAAAGAAGGCCAGCCTCCGTCATGAGAGCTGGCCTTTTCGCTTCAAGCAGCTTGTGAGCTGCCCTGCGGTGTGAATTACTTCTTGGGTGGCGTGAGCACGCGGTCCACTGTGTGGATGATGCCGTTGCCGGCGGCTTGGTCGGCCTTGATCACCAGGCCATCATCCACTGCGACGAAATCGCCAGCACGCGAGACGCCCATTTTAGCGCCAGTGCTCGTGACCAGGGTGCCGTTGGCGGGGATGTCTGCGGCTTTGACCAGGCCGGGCACCACGTGATAGGCCAGCGTGGCTTTGAGCAAATCAGGGTCTTTGGCCAGCTTGTCCATGGTGGCCTGTGGCACGGCCTTGAAGGCTTCGTCGCTCGGGGCGAACACGGTCACGGGCGATGGGCCTTCCAGTTGGCTGGTCAAGCCAGCTTGCTTGACCAGTTTGGTGAAGGTGCTCAGTTCAGGGGTGGCTTGGGCGGCCGCCAGCACATTGGCGGGTGTTTCAGCCACGGTGGTGGTCGATGCGCAACCGGTCAGCGCGATCAAAGTGGCAGCCAGGGCGGCGCCGACGAGCAATTT
>JAVLFO010000666.1:0-7795 GCA_046052805.1 Aquabacterium sp.
AGATGTGTATAAGAGACAGCGCGTCACACCACGCGACAAGCCCTTCGCAGGCATGATGGAGCCTGCACGCCACTTCCAAACGCCCGCCAGACGGCGCCACCCCATGAGCACTGCACCTGCACTGAACATCGTTCATCACCTGGACATGGGTCGCTTCGAGGCCATCGTGGATGGCCTGCCATGCGAAGTGGATTACCGGCTCGAGGGCCGCATCATGCACATCACGCACACCGGCGTACCCAGCGCGCTGGAAGGCCGCGGCCTGGCTGCGCAATTGGTCAAAGCGGCCCTGGGTTGGGCACGCGCGCAAGGCCTGCGCGTCAACCCGATTTGCAGCTATGTGCGCGCCTACATCCAGCGCCACAGCGAGTGGCAAGACCTGGTGGGCTGATCAAGGCGTAGGCAATGCCCCCAGCACGCGCTGTTGCTGCGCTGGCGTCATGGCCTGCACCATCGCCTGGGCAAAGGCCGCATGCAGTTGCTGCATGGCGGGCACATCCTCATCGATGCTCGAGATGCGCACCAACAGGCCGTCTGGGATGCCGCCCGACACGCCCAAGCGCAACTGGCGCAGCTTGAATTGCGCCTCATTGGCCACTGGGGTGTCGCCCAGCAAGCGCCAGTACATCACGGGCTCAGGGCGCCCGGGCAAGCGGGCCACCATGTGGGTGATGGGCATGTCACGCCCTGCCAGGCGCAGCACCGCCTCGCTCACATCGCCCACCTCGAAGCCGCCGGCTTTGTAGCAAACCTCGGGGCGGTGCATCTGTAAGCCCACAGACTGCTGGCGCCCGTAGGCCACCGACAGCATCACCACCTGCCCTTGCGCATTGACATAGCTGCGCTCCAGCACCTGGTCGTACATCTGGAATTGACGCGCTTGCTCGAACGCCGGCCTAATCAACACTGCGCCCGCCAGGTTCTGCCGCCAGTCGCCAAAAGCTGTGGGGAAGAGGCTCTCGAGCGGCACCGCCGTGCGAGCCTGCGCATCGGCCACGGGGCGCGGCTTGAACACGGCACTGAAGACCGCGACAGCCAGCATGCAAAGGCCTAACACCCACATCTTGCGCGAACGCGCAGCCTGGCTCTTCACCATGGGCGCGCTCATGCTGGCCTCCGATCCGGCCACATCCAACCCAGCACCGTGTCCACGCAGGCCATCAACACCAAGGCCACGCCGAACAACAGCACGCCCGCGAAGTTGTGCACAAAGCCTTGGCCCACATCGTCACCCCAGTGGTAGGTCACGACCACCAACACCATCACGCGGATCACATTGGCCAGGAAGGACACGGGGATGGCGCTGAGTGCCAGCAAGCCATTGCGCCACCATGAGCCGTGCTGCACCAAGTGGCTGTAGAGCAGGCCCATGGCTTCGAGGATGAACATCGAGTGCAGCCCGGCACAGGCCTCGGCCACCAACAACTGGTACTGCCCCACCGTGATCACCACGCCCGTGCGTCCAATCGGATAGCCCACCCAGGCCAAAGTGGCCGTGGCCACGGCTGAGACAGCCGTTTTCAGGGGCGCGGTCAGCGCCAGCACCACCGAAAAGGGCATGGGGATCATGAACAGCGCGAAGAGCCACACAAACCACGTCACCCTCAGCGCCTTGATGCCTTTGAAGGCCACGGTCAGGCACAGGCTGAGCCACCACAAAGACAGCAGTTCGATGCGGATGAACTCCTGGGTGCGGCCAAACGCATAAGCCAGCAGGCCCAGTGCGAAAGCCAGCGCGACAGGGACTGAAAGGGCGCGGTCAGGCAAGGCCCGCAAAGCGACCAAGTGACGCCACAGCAGCCACATCACCACAGAGAACAACAAGGGCTCATGGCCCTGGCTGTAGGCCGTCCACTGTCCGAACAGGAAATCCCAGGCGCTGGGCAGGAACAAGGCCAGCCAGCCCAGACCCAGGGCGAGCATGGGCCATCGTGTGCGCAAAGCCCTCATCTCAGCGAGAAGCCGATGGTGTCGACTGGCCCGCGCTGGCCGCAGCTGCCGGCGCCGAAGCGGCGTCCATGCGCTGCACCTTGGCATCTTTGCGCAAGTCGGCCATGCCCGCTTGAACCAGGTCGCGCTTTTTCTGGTTGGTCAACACCGCCGTGATGGCGCGGGTGGTTTCCTGGCGCGACAGAGGCGCGGGCTCGGTTTTGAGCAGCGTCAACACAGCCAGGCCATCGGGCCTGGGCAACACCAGCGAGCGCCCGTCTTTGAGATAGGCCAGCTGCTTGAGCAGCCCAGCCGGGATCGCATCGGCAATCTGAACTTGGTTGCGGTTGCTGTGCGGGAAGTCGGCCATCACGGCATTGACCTGCTGAACCCCTTCGAGCGTTTCGATTTTTGCCTTGATGGCTGGGCGCTGATCAGGCGGCACTTGGGCGACCGACTCTTGCAAGAAGTACTGTTTGCGGTTGGCGAACAGCTCTGGGTGCTCGTCGTAATAACGGTCAACAGACTGCGTATCAGGCAGACCCGCCTTTTGCGCCAGCTGGTCTTGGTAGGCGCGGGCCAGCAACTCGCGCTTGGCCAATTCCATGGCTTGCAGCACCTTGGGGCTGTTGTCCAGGCCGGCCTTGCGGGCGGCCTGCGCCGCAAGCTCTTGCTCAATGAGGCTCTCCAGCACACGCGCGGAAGCCGCATCACCCAACTGCTGAGCCAAGGCAGGCTGGGCTTCCAGCACGGCCTGCACCTGGTGAACCGAAATCTCGGTGTCGTTGACACGTGCCACCACCTGCGAGGAGGCCCCCGACTTGTCTTGCTTGGAGCAAGCCGTCAAGGCCATCACACCCATCAACAGCGCTGCCGCCATCAAGGGGCGCGAGCCCAAAGGAAGATGCAAACCAAAGGTGCCAGGCATGTTCAAAACTCTCCGAAGTGCGCACCAAAAGCCAATGCGCTGTGGGCAGATTATCGTCACAGCGTGCACGCTGGATGCGCCAAAAAGAAACGGACCCGAAGGTCCGTTTTGGCGATCGAGCGGCGAAGTGCCGAATCAGACAGCGCGGCGGCGACGGGCCCAGAAAGCCACGCCACCCAGACCCAGTGCGGTCAGGGCCAAGTCGGCGGCTTCGGGTGCAGGCGATGCCACCGAAGCGACAGCCTTGATGTTGCCTTGATAAGTGCCGTTGAAGTTGTAGCCAATCACGGGCACGCCCGTACCAGACACGGCCAACTGGTAGGTCACGCCGGAAGTCAAACCAGAGAAGGCGAAACCTTCTGGAGTGGTGTCAACGGGAGCAACAGTCGAGCCGCCCAGGACGCTCAGCGTCAAAGACTGGATGTCAACGCCTTCGTAAACGAAGCTGGCTTGCGAGTCATACACGCCGCCGGTGGCGCCGCTGGACGATGGTGCCAGGCTGAAGGTGTAGTAGTCGGTGAATGCGCCGGTACCAGAGATGGTCTTCGAGAACGAAGTGCCTGTGCTGGTCACAACACCCAAATACGTCGGCGCAGCAAATGCGCTTGTGGCGGTGGCAAGGACCAGGGCGGCTGCAGCAGCGGTGCGAGTGAAGGTGTTCATAACGGCCTCTTTCAAAAGGAATGAAGCAACTGTAATCAAATGTGTGTCCAACCGTAACCCCCGGCTCAGGGGACTACGCCAACCATATGGCGTGTGACATGCGCCGGGCGGCACCTTGTTGCGCCGCAGAGAAGCGCAAGGCTCGGGCGGATCGCTCAGCCAACCCCAGATCTTGGCACCAATTGCGTGCCAGAGCCACCGCCTGTGTCATATCGTCAACCCTGAGTGCGGCCCCGTGCGCTTCGCTCATCTCGGCGGCCTGGGCGAAGTTGAAGGTCGACGGACCCATGACGACTGGGCAGGCACACGCTGCGGCCTCAATGAGGTTTTGCCCCCCCAGCGGCGCAAAGCTGCCACCCAGCAAGGCCACGCGGGCGGCCGCGTAATAGGCAGGCATCTCACCCATGGTGTCGCCCAGCCACACATCGGCTACCAAAGCGGCCGCATCGGGTGCGCCATCAGGCCACTGGCTGCGCCTGGACAGACTCAGCCCGCGCCGAGCCACCTCTTGTGCCACCTCCTCAAACCGCTGCGGGTGTCGCGGCACGATCCACAAGCGCGGCTGTGTGCTGGCGTCCATGGCCAGCGGAATGCCCGCGCACCAGGCATCCAGCAGCGAGGCCTCTTCGCCCTCCCGCGTGCTGGCGGCCATCACGATCGGGCGCTCAGAGGCCGATCGCCAACGCTGCCCCAGGGCCAGCAAGGCTGGCGCCGGCGTCATGTCGAACTTCACGTTGCCGCTGACCTCCACCTTGGGCGCCCCCATGAGGCGCAAACGCTGGGCGTCTTCGTCGGTCTGTGCCAGCACCAGGGCCAAGCGTTGCGCTGCCGGCCCCAGCAAGGCCGAAAACCGCTGCCCCTGACGCAGGCTTTTGTCGCTCAGGCGGGCGTTGGCCAGCACCATGGGCACCCCGGCAAGAAACGCCTCGTGCTGCACGTTGGGCCAGACCTCGGTCTCCATCAACACACCCACCACCGGCTTGTGCAAACGCAAAAAGCGACGCACCGCGCCGGGCGTGTCATACGGCAGCCAGGTTTGAAGGTCGCCTTCTTGGAGCAAGGCTTTGCCCGCAGCCATGCCCGTGGCCGTGGTGTGGGTCAGCAGCAAACGCATGCCGGGACGCTCGGCCCGCAAAGCGTCGATCAAAGGTGCCGCGGCACGGGCCTCACCCAGCGAAACCGCGTGCAACCACAACAGTGGCCGCACTTCAAGCTTGCCAGGCTCGGGGACACGATCGGCGTAGGCGCGCTCGTACAGACCCAAACGCCGCCACCAATGGGCGCGGTAGTCAGGCTCTTCGCGGCCGCGCGACCACACCCGCCACAAATAAGCAGGCGTACCCAGGCGCAGCAACAGGCTGTAGGCCTGCCGCGCAAAGCACGATGCCCAGCGCACGCGCATCACGCGGCGCTGCCGCCGGCGTGAAGTCTCATCCCATCCAGCGTACTGCTTTGCACGTCAGGGCCGATCAGTGCGCAGCAGCGCCCACGTGGGCATCGGGCTTGACCGCCAAGATCTGCGACATGAAGTGCTTTTGGATGCGCTCCAGTGCCTCGGGCGTGTGGCCTTCGAAGCGCAACACCAGCACCGGCGTGGTGTTAGAGGCACGCACGAGGCCAAAGCCGTCAGGATAGTCAGCACGCAAGCCGTCAATCGTGGTGAGCTCGGCGCCGTCGAACGTGGCGGTGTGGCGCATCTTCTCGATCACGGCATGGTGCTCGCCCTCGGCGCACGACACGTTCAACTCAGGTGTGCTGAAGCTGGTGGGCAGGGCATTGAGCACGGCGCTGGGGTCAGCCACCTTGCTGACGATCTCCAGCAAGCGGCCAGCCGTGTAGGTGGCGTCGTCGAAACCATACCAACGCTCACCAAAGAAGATGTGGCCGCTCATCTCGCCCGCGAAAGGCGAGCTGATTTCCTTGAGCTTGGCCTTGACCAGCGAGTGGCCCGTTTTGTACATAACCGGCACGCCACCGGCTTCGCGGATGGCCACGGCCAAACGCTGGTTGCACTTGACGTCAAAGATGATGGGGGCGCCAGGCACGCGCGACAGCACATCTTTGGCAAACAACATGATCTGACGGTCCGGGAAGATGTTGTTGCCTTCGCGGGTGACCACGCCCAGGCGGTCGCCGTCGCCGTCAAAGGCCAGGCCCAGCTCGGCGCCATGCTCTTTCACGGCCTTGATCAGGTCTTGCAGGTTCTCAGGCTTGGATGGATCTGGGTGGTGGTTAGGAAAGTCGCCGTCGACCTCTGAGTAGAGCTCGATCACTTCGCAACCCAGGGCGCGCAAGATGCCGGGCGCCGACGCGCCAGGAATCCCGTTGCCAGAGTCAACAACCACCTTCATGGGACGCGCCAACTTGACATCGCCGACGATGCGCTGGGTGTACTCAGGCAGCACATTCACTTCGGTCAAGCTGCCCTCGCCGGCCGCGTACTCTTCGCGCTCGATGCGCTGACGCAGGCCTTGGATGTCGTCGCCATAAATGGCACGGCCCGCCAGCACCATCTTGAAGCCGTTGTAATCCTTGGGGTTGTGGCTACCCGTGACCTGGATGCCGCTGTGGCAACCTTCGTCGCCACGCGTGGCCGCCACGTAATACAGCATGGGGGTGGTAACGGCACCCAAATCAATCACGTTGATGCCGGTCGAGCGCAAGCCCTTGATCAAGGCCGCGACCAAGGAAGGGCCGGACAGGCGACCATCGCGGCCCACGGCCACGGCTTTTTCACCCAGCTTGAGCGCCTCGGTGCCAAAAGCACGGCCCAGGTGCTCGGCAACGGCTTCGTTCAAGGTCGAGGGGACGATGCCCCGGATGTCATAGGCCTTGAAGATGGAAGCGGTGACTTGCATGGTGGTCCTGCGTTGAATGATCTTTTAGTGGATGCCAGCGGCACTCGTGGCACCCGCTGACAGTGAGCGATTTTAGATACGCCCGCATGACACTTTGGGAAAAAGCAAACGCCGCGCCACACGCTCCCCCGCGAATCAAGGCCATGACACCCTTACCGCTACGATGAGCGCATGAAAATCCGGGACCTGATCGACATGTTGGTGCTGGCCGCCGTGTGGGGCGCCTCCTTCTTGTTCTTGCGCATCGCCTCACCAGCGCTGGGCCCCGTCGTGGTTGCGGCAGGCCGAGTCAGCGGCGCAGCGCTCATCTTGCTGCCATTGGTGTTCATGCGCGGACAAGCGCACGAGTGGAAAGGCCGCATCAAGCCCCTGATCATCACCGCGCTGCTGTCGAGCGTGCTGCCTTTTCTGGGGCTGAGCCAAGCGTCGCGCAGCCTGCCCGCCGGGCTGCTGTCCATCCTGAATGCCACCACGCCCATCTGGGGCGCCCTGGTGGGCTGGCTCTGGGTGCGCGAGCCTTTGCCACCGGCCCGCTTGCTCGGGCTCGCCGTCGGTTTTTTGGGCGTGATTTGGCTGATCTCGCAAAGCGCAGATGTCAACGTGGGCGGCGGTGGCCTGGCCGTGGCGTTGGCGCTGGGGTCGACCTTGATGTATGCCGTGGCCATGCACTACAACAAGCAGCGCTTGCTAGGCATGACCGCGCTGAGCACCAGTGCAGGCACACTGGGCATGGCTGCATTGATGTTGGCGGGGCCGGCGTGGCTCACAGGGCCAAACCCATCCGATGGGGCCGCGAGCACATCGTGGCAAGCCGTGCCCACGACCGCTTGGTTGAGCCTGCTCGCCCTGGCACTGCTGTGCACGGGCTTGGCCTACCTGTTGTTTTACCGACTCATTGACCGCATTGGCCCCAGCCGAGCCATGACGGTGACCTTCTTGATCCCCGCCTTTGGCATGCTGTGGAGCGCGCTGTTTTTGCATGAGGCCGTCACGGTACCCATGCTCTTGAGCACAGCTGCCATCGTTGTGGGCACATGGCTTGCCAACCGAGCCGCGCAGGGTACGGGCCCACAAAGCAAAAACCCCTGACGCTTGCGCATCAGGGGTTTGCATTTTTGGCGGAGTGGACGGGACTCGAACCCGCGACCCCCGGCGTGACAGGCCGGTATTCTAACCAACTGAACTACCACTCCACGTGGCTGATGTCTGTGTCTGCTCATGTTCGACATGCTCAGACCAAGTGCCATCAAAACTTGGCGTCCCCTAGGGGATTCGAACCCCTGTAGCCACCGTGAAAGGGTGGTGTCCTAGGCCTCTAGACGAAGGGGACTGCGTCTCAACAAAATGACAGAACACACCTCGCTACCAGTTCATCGCCACTTTCTTGACAACAACCACATGGCCGTTGGCAATTTGG
>JAVLFO010000667.1:0-5374 GCA_046052805.1 Aquabacterium sp.
AGCAGCTTGCCCAGCTCGATGCCGATGTCGGTGACCAGGCCGGTGACGTGCGTGGTGCGGATCTCGGCCCGTGAAACCTTGGTGATCATCGCGTTTTGCCAGCCCATGACAAAACACAACAAGGCCACCGTTGCACTCACGTGGGCGCTGCTCAGGTGGTGGAAGGTGCCCAGCAGGCCAAAGGCCAGCAACAAGCCCGACTCGATCAACAAAGGCAGCGCGTAAGCTTGGCGCCACGCTCGGCGGCGCGCGGCGTTGATCACGATGGCCGAGCCAGCAGAGCCCAGCACAAAGGCGCTGAGCGACATCAGCCCCATCAGTGCCGTGTCCAGGTGGCCCAAGGCCAGTTCATCGGCCATGTTGGACACCACCCCGGTCATGTGCGAGGTGTACTCGCTGACCGCCAGGAAGCCGCCCGCATTGATCGAGCCGGCGATGAATGCCAAGGAGACCCCGAGGTGGACGTCAGATTGGCGCGTGCGATCCGTCGAGGTCAGCGTCCTCAGATAGTCAACGGGCATGGGGCAGGGCGATGGGCAAAGTTTAGTCGATGCGTGCATCATCACGCCAAACCACGCGAGATGACACCATCACATGAGTGCTTTGCCACATTCCACCTTGCCCGCTTGGCGCTGGGCACTGGTCCAGACCCGGCGCGATCTGCGTGCCAGCAGCATGCGTTTTTTGCTGTTGGCGGTGGTGTTGGCGGTGGCGGCACTGACGGCGGTCGCCTTTTTCGCCGATCGCATTGAGCGTGGTCTCAGTCGAGACGCGGCGCAACTGTTGGGCGCCGATGTGGTGGCTGTGGCCGATCAGCCTGTGCCGGCAGCACTGGGCCAGCAAGCGGCCGCACAGGGCCTGCGCACCGCTCGCACGGCGGTTTTTCCGAGCATGGCCCGGGCGCCCGACGAGCTGGGCGGTGAAACCAAGCTGGCCACGGTCAAGGCAGTCAGTGCCACCTACCCATTGCGCGGCAAGCTCACCTTGCGCGAGTCAGATGCGGCGCCCGCTTGGCCCGCGCCTGTGGGCGGTCCCGCAGCGGGCCATGTGTGGGTCGACCCGGCTTTGCTCTTGGCCTTGAACCTGCGCGTCGGGCAAAGCCTGTGGCTGGGCGAGGCCTCGTTCGTCATTCAGGCCGTGATCGTCAGCGAACCCGATCGGGGCGCGGGCTTTGCCAGTTTTTCGCCGCGCGTGTTGCTGCGGGAGGCCGACCTGCCTGCCACCCAGTTGATCCAGCCGGCCAGCCGCGTGACCTACCGGCTGTTGGTGGCTGGCCCAGCGCGCGCCACCGATGCAGGCGGCGTGCAAGCTGCGCCGAAGCCACTGCCTGACGCCCCAGCGGTCACGGCCCAGTTCACGTCCAAGGCCCAAGCGCTGGCGCAACGCACCCCCGGGCTGCGTGTGGAGACGCTGGAGCAAGGTCGCCCTGAAATGCGGGCCACCCTGGACCGGGCCGGCTTGTTTTTGCGCCTGGTCGCCTTGTTGGCGGCGCTGTTGTCGGCCGTGGCCGTGGCCTTGGTCTCGCGCGACTTTGCCCAGCGGCGCCTGGACGATTGCGCGCTGCTGCGCGTGCTGGGCATGCCACAGCGCACCATGGCCTGGTCCTATGGCCTGCAGTTCGCTGCAGTGGGTGTGCTGGCCAGCGTGCTGGGTTTGGCCCTGGGTTGGCTCTTCCATTGGGTGTTTGTGGCCTTGTTGGTGGACCTGGTCGGCGTGAGCCTGCCGGCTGCCGGTTGGCAGCCTTGGGCTCTGGGTGTGTCGGTGGGGGTGATGCTGACGCTCGGCTTTGGGCTGCCCCCCGTGTTGCAGTTGGCGCGCGTGCCGCCGTTGCGCGTGCTCCGGCGTGACCTGGGGCAGTTGCAGGCCTCGACCACTTTGATGTGGCTGTTGGGTGGTGGCGCTTTGGCCGGCTTGTTGATGGTGGTCGCGCGCGACGCCAAGCTGGGCGCCATTGCCCTCGGCGGCTTTGCGGGTGCCGCTGTGGTGTTCGCTGCTTTGGCTTGGTTGGCGGTGCGCGCGCTCAGTGACGTGGCGGCTCGTTTGGCGGGCCGCATGCCCACGTGGTGGCGTTTGGCCACGCGGCAACTCACAGCCCAGCCAGGGCATACCGTGGTGCAGGTCTGCGCGCTGGGCATGGGTTTGCTGGCCCTGATGCTGCTGGTCTTGATCCGCACCGACTTGGTGGCCAGTTGGCGGGCGGCCACGCCGGCCGATGCGCCCAACCGCTTCGTGATCAACATCCAGCCGGATCAGGCTGCGGCCTTCCAAAGCCTGATCAAAAGCGCCGGTGTGTCACAGTTCGATTGGTATCCCATGGTGCGTGGGCGTCTGGTTGCGGTCAATGGCAAACCCATTCAGCCCAAGGACTACCTTGAGGACCGCGCGCAGCGCCTGGTCGAGCGCGAGTTCAACCTCAGCTATGCCGCGCAAGCACCGGCCTACAACCCGGTGGTGTCTGGCACCTACCTGCCTGAAGAGCCCGATGCCTTCAGCGTCGAGGCGGGGCTGGCCAAAACCTTGGGTTTGAAGCTGGGCGATCGTCTGCGCTTTGACATGGCCGGCAGCCTGCAAGAGGGGCGCATCACCAGCTTGCGCAAGGTGGACTGGTCGTCCATGCGCGTGAACTTTTTTGTGATGGCACCGTCGGCCAACATGCCGCAGTGGCCTGTGAGCTACATCACGGCCTTTCGTGAACCGCCTGCATCCCGGCTGGACCGAGACATGGTGCAGGCCTTCCCCAACATCACCGTGGTCGATGTGTCCGCCACGCTGGCGCAGGTGCAGGGCGTCTTGGCGCAGGTGATCACAGCCGTGGAGTTTTTGTTCGTCTTCACGTTGGCCGCTGGCTTGATCGTGCTGATGGCCGGCTTGATGACTTCGCGCGAGCGGCGCGCTCGCGAGTGGGCCGTGCTGCGGTCCTTGGGGGCCACGCAAAGCCTGTTGGCCCGCGTGCAGCGCGTTGAACTGCTGGGCATGGGGGCTTTGGCGGGGGCACTGGCCGCCACGGCCGCGCTGGCCATGGGCTGGGCACTGGCCAGCCAGGTGTTTGAGTTCGAATGGAACGCCCCCCTGTGGTGGCCCGTGTTGGGCGCCGTGGTGGGGGGCGTGCTGGCCTGGTTGGCAGGCTGGTGGAGCCTGCGTGGGGTGCTTGAGCGCCCCGTCAGCCTGACCTTGCGCCAGGCTGAGTGAGGCGGCTCAGCCTTGGGCCAAGCTGTTGATCAGGCCCATCTCTGAACTGCCCATCAACGACTCGATGTCCATCAAGATCAGCAAGCGATCGCTCACATTGGCGATGCCGGTGATGTAGGTGGTGTCGACAACCGCATTGCTCATTTCGGGCGCAGGCTGGATCGATTGCTCGGCCAGTTGCATCACGTCGCTGACCGAATCCACCACGGCACCCACCACACGACCGCGCACATTGAGCACGATCACCACGGTGAAGCTGTTGATGTCGCCCTGGCCGTCGTCGTTGACGCAGTTGAACTTCACGCGCAGGTCGACGATTGGGACGATCACGCCGCGCAGATTGACCACACCTTTGAGGTACGCCGGCGCATTGGCGATTTTGGTGGGCGCCTCGTACGAGCGGATCTCCTGAACCTTCAGGATGTCGATGCCGTACTCCTCACTGCCCAGTCGGAACGTGAGGTATTCACGGCCAGCAGGTACATGGCGAACCTGGCGGGCCGGGCTGCTGCGCATGCCCATGCCTGCGAGGTTGTTGCTCGCGTCCTGGCGGGCGGCAGGGTTGCCCACGGTGGGGGCGGCTTGCATCGTTTCCATGCTCATCCTCGGCAAAAGGTCGTAAACCGATCGGGGTCTACACCGTCAAAAACACATGACAGATGGGATATCGGAAGGGCTTGAGAAAACTGAAGGGCGATCTCAAAAACGCAAACCGTACCAACCGATGCCCACGCCCCAGACGGAGCTGCGCTCGGTGGCGTTGCTGCGCGTGGCCGTCAGATCCAAGCCCAAGGTGTCGGGGATGAGCCACCAGCGCATACCCAAAGACTGTGAGACCGTGCTGCGGTTGTCGCCAACCAGCTCCAGCGTGGCCAGCCAGCGTGAACAGGGGGCCCAGCTCAAGGCGACGCTGAGCGGGTTCACCGATTCCCTGGCGTCAATGTCGTGCTGGTGACCCGCGTTGACGTGGAGCGTCCATTTCGGGTCGAGCGGCACACTCATGATGCCCAGCAAGGACCAATTGGCCTGGCGCCATCGGGTCTCTCCGGGGTTCTTCTGTGTTTGCGTGCCCGCCTTGAGTCCAAAGCGCACCCCTTGCCAGTCCAGCCATTCAGGTGCCCATTTGAGTGCGACGGCCCGCGCCTGAACTTCGTCTCGGGCCGGTGTCGCATACACCGCTTCTACACCGGCCTCCAGCCCCGCGCCCAAGCCACAGGCCGGGGCGATATGACCGTGCTTGGCTTGCGCGCTGGCATCGATCCAGGTTTCCAACTGGCATTGGGCCGCGGGGTTCACTGCAGCGTCGTCGGTGGTTTGGGGGCGGCCCGCTTGCGCGTTGCTGATCCACAGCAGCCCTGCAGCGCATGCGCTTGCGGTGATCTTGATTTGTTGCTTCATGGCGGTCTCGTGCAGTCTCATGCAAAGCAGTGCGCTTGCACCTTGAAACCTCGTATCGGCAATGGCGCTGACAGATAAAGGCTTTCACCATGAAAAAAACCAGCGGCCGCTTCGGCTCGCTGGTTTTCATGACACGTTGCACGGCTTTAGGTGCCCATGCTGCGCGTTTTGGGCATCAGACGTTGAACAAGAAGTTCAGCACGTCGCCGTCCTTGACCACATATTCCTTGCCTTCGGCGCGCATCTTGCCCGCGTCCTTGGCGCCGGCTTCACCCTTGAACTGGATGAAGTCGTCGTAAGCAATGGTCTGGGCGCGGATGAAGCCTTTTTCAAAGTCGGTGTGGATCACACCGGCGGCTTGCGGTGCCGAGTCGCCAATGTGGATGGTCCAGGCGCGCACTTCTTTCACGCCCGCCGTGAAATACGTCTGCAGACCCAGCAGCGTGTAAGCCGCGCGGATCAGGCGGTTCAGCCCGGGCTCGTCTTGGCCCATTTCGGCCAGGAACATGGCGCGGTCTTCGTCGTCCATTTCGGCCAGTTCGGCTTCGGTCTTGGCGCAAATGGCCACGACCTCGCCCTTTTGGGCTGCGGCGTATTCACGCAGTCGGTCCAGGAAGGGGTTGTTTTCAAAACCCGTTTCCGAGACGTTGCCCACGAACATGGCCGGCTTGGCCGTGATCAGGCACAGGGGCTTGAGTAGCACCAGCTCTTCCTTGCTGAAGTCGATGGTGCGCACAGGCTTGGCTTCATTGAGCGAGGCGTTGCACTTTTCCAGGACCTTCAGGAC
>JAVLFO010000668.1:0-1977 GCA_046052805.1 Aquabacterium sp.
CAGCGCCTTGCAAATCATGATCGAAGGCCCGCTGGGTGGCGCCGCCTTCAACAACGAGTTTGGCCGCTCAAACCTCGCGGGCTACTTCCGCGTGTTCGAGCAAACGGTGGGCGAGGGCGATGACGCCATCCGCCGTGGTTATCACAAGCCCATCATGATCGCCGGTGGTCTGGGCACCATCAGCAGCGAGCAAACCAAGAAGGTGC
The DNA here is from genome assembly GCA_046052805.1 of Aquabacterium sp. Taxonomy (GTDB): domain Bacteria; phylum Pseudomonadota; class Gammaproteobacteria; order Burkholderiales; family Burkholderiaceae_C; genus Aquabacterium. The sequence continues at coordinate 207 of JAVLFO010000668.1, forward strand.
AGTTCCCCGCTGGCACCTTGTTGATCCAGTTGGGTGGACCTGGCATGCGCATTGGCATGGGTGGCTCGGCCGCCTCGTCAATGGCTGCGGGCACCAACGCCGCCAGCCTCGACTTTGACTCGGTGCAGCGCGGCAACCCTGAAATCCAGCGCCGTGCGCAAGAGGTGATCAACCACTGCTGGGGCCTGGGTGCCAACAATCCCATCTTGGCCATCCACGACGTGGGCGCGGGCGGCATCTCGAACGCCTTCCCTGAGCTGGTCGACGGCGCAGGCAAGGGCGCTCGCTTTGACCTGAGCCAAGTGCCGCTGGAAGAAACCGGCCTGGCCCCCAAAGAGATCTGGTGCAACGAGAGCCAAGAGCGCTACGTGATGGCCATTGCGCCTGAGTCGCTGCCGATTTTCACGGCCATGGCCGAGCGCGAACGTTGCCCCTTCGGCGTGGTGGGCGTGACCACCGACGAGTGCCAGCTGACCTTGAGCGACAGCACCCAGCCCGAGGGCGACAAGGCCATCGACATGCCCATGGATGTGCTGCTGGGCAAGCCTCCCAAGATGCACCGCGACGTCAAGCGCGTGGTGCGCAATGGCGGCGAGGTGAACCTGACGGGCGTGTCGTTTGATCAGGTCGCCCTGGATGTGCTGCGTCACCCCACCGTGGCCAGCACGCGCTTTTTGATCACCATTGGCGACCGCACCGTGGGTGGCCTGAACGCCCGCGACCAGATGGTGGGCCCATGGCAAGTGCCTGTGGCCGACGTGGCCGTGACCCTGGCCGACTTCAAGGGCTTCGCCGGCGAGGCCATGGCCATGGGCGAGCGCACGCCGCTGGCCTCGGTCAATGCCCCGGCTTCTGGCCGCATGGCCGTGGCCGAGTCCATCACCAACCTGCTGGCCGCGCCCATCGAGTTGCCCAAGGTCAAGCTGTCTGCCAACTGGATGGCCGCTTGCGGTGAAGCCGGTGAAGACGCCGCGCTGTACGACACGGTCAAGGCCGTGGGCATGGAACTGTGCCCCGCACTTGGCGTGTCGATCCCTGTGGGCAAAGACTCGCTGTCGATGCGCACCAAGTGGTCTGATCAAGGCCAAACCAAACAGGTGACGGCGCCTGTCTCGCTGATCGTGACCGCCTTTGCGTCCATCGACGATGTGCGCACCACGCTCACTCCTGAGTTGATCACGCAAAAAAACGGTCAGGCCTTGGACACCAGCCTGATCCTGATCGACCTGGGCGAAGGCCGCAACCGCATGGCTGGCTCGATGCTGGCGCAGGTGCTGAACCAGTTTGGCAACGAGGTGCCTGACTGCGACAACCCTGAGATGCTGAAAGCCACGGTCAATGCCGTGAACGCGCTGCGCTCGCAAGGCAAGCTGCTGGCCTACCACGACCGTGGCGACGGCGGCCTGTGGGCCACCGTGTGCGAGATGGCCTTCGCAGGCCACACTGGCGTCAGCCTGAACGTGGACATGCTGGTCACCGAAGGAGACGGCATCTCTGACAGCCGCGCCGACACGGGCGACTCGAAAAACTGGGCCGGCCAGGTGGGCGAGCGCCGCAATGAGCTGACGCTCAAGGCTTTGTTCAATGAAGAGTTGGGCGTGGTTGTGCAGGTGCGCACCGCTGACCGCGACGCTGTGCTGAAAACCCTGCGCGAGCATGGCCTGAGCAAGCACAGCCATGTGATCGGCAAACCGATTCTGACCGGTGCGGCCAGCCAGCAGGTGCAGGTGTGGCGCGACGCCAAGGCCATTTTCAGCGCGCCGCTGGAGCA
>JAVLFO010000669.1:0-6567 GCA_046052805.1 Aquabacterium sp.
ACAAAACACAGGATGCGGCGCGCCATCAGGCCCGCCACCTGCACCAGCGTGACCAATTGCCCATTGGACTCGATCACGACGGCGTTGCGCTCGGTGTGGGCTGAGCCAGCGTCCAGGTCAGCCGACACCAAAGGGCCCGGCTCATAACTGACTTGGCGAATGATGCCGTCGACGCTGGCGCGGTTCGCATGGGCGTTGAACACGCTCATGAAAACGCTGATGCGCAAGGCATCGCGGTTGGCGTAGGGGTCTCGGGCTTTTTCGATGCGCACCACACGGCCATCGGCCGGGCACAAAACGGCGCCCGACTGGGCTGGCACTGCGCGAGGGGGGTCACGGAAGAGCAGCGCCAGCGCGAGGATCAAAGCGGCGCTGCAGAGCCACGCGGCCACGGGGCTGAGCAGAGAAAAAACCAGCAGCTCGACGCACAGAACCAGCGCCAGCAAAGGCCAGTTCTCCCGGGCAATCAAGGGAAAAGGATGACTCATCGTGCCGCGGAGGATACCTTATGCGGCCCCGGCCGGCCGCACCACCCGCTGTGGGAAGGGGATTTCAATGCCCAAGGCGTTGAGCTTGGCCAGCACCGCGAGGTTGACCTCGGAGCGCGCTGCCATCTGGCCGTTTTCGGGGTCGGCGATCCAATACGCGAGGGTGAGCTCCAGCCCGTCTGCCGCAAAGTTGGTCAGGTTGGCCGTGGGCGCAGGCTGGGGCACCACCCTGCCCACATCCACCATGGTTTGTACCAGCTGAGGCATCAACGCGGGCACGTCGGTGCCGTAGGCCACTTGCACCACCGTGGTCAGCATGAGCTTGCTGTCGGCCAAAGAAGCGTTCTCAACCCGCTGGGTGATGAGCAACTCGTTGGGCACGATGGACTCGCGTCCGCTGGCCGAGCGCAACACCGTGTAGCGGGTGTTGATGTCGGTGATGCGCCCCTCGAAGTTGTCGACCTTGACCAAATCGCCGATGCGCAAGCTGCGCTCGGCCAGGATCACAAAGCCACTGACATAGTTGGCCGCCAGCTTTTGCAAGCCAAAACCCAGCCCAACGCCCACGGCACCACCCAGCACCGAGAGCGCGGTCAGGTCAATGCCCGCAGCCGACATGGCCAGAATGAGCCCCAGCGTGAGCAAAAACGCCCGGATGGCATTGGCCGCAATCTTGCGAATCGAGAGGTTATCGGTGGCGCCTTTGAGCAAGCGCGACTCGATCGCCGACGACATCGACAAGGACAGGATCAACACCAGCACCGCGCTGAGCGTCCCCTCGATGAGGTTACGCAAGCTGACTTGGGCGGCCCCGATCTTCCAGGTGATGTCGTCCAACTCGTCGAGCACCAATGGCAGCACACCCGTGACCCACAGCACGGTGGCCAGCCACACCAACCACGAGACGGTGCGCTCAACGACCCTGACGGTTTGCGAGTTCGGAAAGGCGGCCCCTAACACCTTGACCGTCAAGCGGATCAGCGCCAGCGACATCAACACCGGAATGGCCAGGCGGAACACCGCCAAAGGCACCTCAGCCATCAGTGCGCGGCGCATGGCCAGCGACAAGATCAGCGCCAGCACAGGGAACAACACGCCGTCCCAGATGCGGCGCCCGAACCAGATGGATGGCAGCTCAGGCGTCGCATTGCCGCGCCAAACCCGAGCCAGGACCCAGGCCATGCCCAGGCAGGCGATCAATACGCCCACTTCGGACAGAGCCGACGGCTGCTGAAGTTGCTGCCAAAGCTGAGTCAACTCGTCAGCGGTCAGGGGATGGGTGGCGTGAACCGCCAAGGGTGCATGCTCGCTCATCTCTCAATTTTCAATCAAGGTGCGCACATGGGCGGCCACGCTGCGGGCCAGGGCGCTGAGGTTATAGCCGCCCTCAAGACAAGAGACGATGCGGCCTTGGGCATGCTTTTGCGCCACTTCCATGACCTTGGCGGTGATCCAAGCGTAGTCGGCCTCGACCAAACCCAGTCCGCCCAAGTCGTCTTCGCGGTGGGCGTCAAACCCAGCTGAAATGAAGATCATTTCGGGCTGAAAGTGCTCAAGCCGGTAGAGCCAATAGCTTTCGACCACGTCGCGCACCACCTTGCCATCGCTGCGCGCGGGTATGGGAATGTTGACCATGTTGCCCGCTTTGCTCTCGGCGCCGGTGTGGGGGTAGAACGGGTGCTGGAACAAGCCGACCATGAGGACGCGGTCGTCATTGGCCAGGATGTCTTCGGTGCCATTGCCGTGGTGAACGTCAAAGTCGACCACGGCCACCCGTTTGAGCCCGCGCACATCCAGCGCATGGCGTGCAGCCACGGCCACGTTGTTGAAGAAGCAAAAACCCATCGCGCGGTCGTGCATGGCATGGTGCCCCGGTGGGCGAACCGCGCAGAAAGCATTCTCGAGCTTGCCATCGATCACGGCATCGGTGGCGGCGATGGCAGCACCTGCAGCGCGCCAGGCGGCTGATCGCGTACCCGGGCATGCCCAGGTGTCTGGGTCAAGCGCCCGGGTCTCGCCGGTGGCTTCGAGCTGCTGCAAGAAGTCGTCGAGGGTGAGGACGTGATTGAGGTCGTGCGCCAAAGCCAGGTCGCTGTTGTTGGCCAAGGGCACGTCGCCGGGCAACATCAAGGCGTCCAGGCCAACGGCGCGCAAGTGGTCTTCGATGGCGGTGATGCGTTGGGCGCACTCGGGGTGGCCAGCACCCATGTCGTGCGCCAAGCAATCTGGGTGAGAAAAATAGCCGGTTGCCATGGGTCAGCTTCAGTCTGCAAGCCGCAGGGGTTTGGGGTAAGGTCTGGCCATGCTCCGTACCGACTCTCACCAAGCCGCGCCTTTGGGCAGCGCCTCATCTGGCAAGTTGTCTCAGCTCACGGGCCTCATTGATCAGGTTAGCACGATCATTGTGGGCAAGCGCGAGCAGGTCACCCTCAGTGTGATCTGCCTGCTGGCGGGCGGGCACTTGCTGATCGAGGACGTGCCTGGGGTCGGCAAAACCACGCTGTCACACGCCTTGGCGCGATCGCTGGGCTTGAGCTTTTCCCGCATCCAGTTCACCGCCGATTTGCTGCCCTCTGACCTGACCGGGGTGAGCGTCTATGAGCGACAAAAAGAGGCCTTTGTGTTCCACCCAGGGCCCGTGTTCGCCCAGGTTTTGCTGGCCGACGAGATCAACCGCGCGGGGCCGCGCACCCAAAGCGCCCTGCTCGAAGCCATGGAAGAGCGCCAGGTGTCGGTTGAAGGCGCCACACGCCCGCTGCCTTCGCCTTTTTTCGTGATCGCCACGCAAAACCCGTCTGACCAGTTGGGCACCCACCCTTTGCCGGAGTCTCAGCTGGACCGCTTCGGCATGCGTTTGTCGCTGGGCTACCCCGACCCAGCGGCAGAGCGGGCCTTGCTGACGGGGCAAGACAAGCGAGGGTTGCTGCAGACCTTGCAAGCGGTGATGACAGCAGCGCAATGGCAAGAATGGCAAGCCCGGGTCGATCAGGTCCACGTATCAGACAGCTTGCTGGACTATTTGCAAGCTTTGGTGACGGCCACCCGTGACGGGCGTTGGTTTGCGCTGGGGCTGAGCCCGCGCGCGGGCCTGTCGTTGTTGAAGCTGGCCAAGGCGCGCGCTTTGGTGTGTGGCCGCAGCCATGTCTCACCCGAGGACCTGCAGGTGCTGTGGGTGCCCTGTGCAGCGCACCGGCTCCAACCCTTGCCGCAATCGGGTCGCAGCGCAGCGGCGCAGGCCCGTGTGCTGCTGGAGGCCACGCCCGTCCCATGAAGCACGAGCGAGCGCGCGAAAGCCACTGGCTGGTGCGGCGCTGGGACGCGTGGTGGGCCGCGCGCTCCCCCCGGCGCGATCAGATCACGCTCAATCAGCGCAACCTCTACATCTTGCCCACCCGGGCGGGCTGGGGCTTCACGGCGGTCTTTGTGGTTTTGCTGCTCGCGTCGATCAACGAGCAAGTCAACTTGGGCTATGCGCTGAGCTTTTTGCTGGGCGGCACCGCGCTGTCTGCCGTCTACCTGACCCACGGTAACCTCCAAGGTGTGAGCCTGCGGCTTTTGACCACCCGCAGCGTGCATGCCGGCCAGGTGCTGCGCGTGGGGGTGGTTTTGAGCAACGAACACCGCAAGCGCGGGCGCTGGGGCTTGTGGATCACGGCGGGGCCTCGGGCCAGCGAGGGCACCACCGAAGGCCCAGGTTGCCCCCAAAGCACCGAGCTGCTGCCAGGCAGCGATTGCCCCGTAGAGCTGGACGTGGCCACCCACCAGCGTGGCTGGCTCACCCTGCCCCGCATCACGGTGGAGACGCGCTACCCACTGGGCTTGCTGCGAGCCTGGGCCTATTGGTTGCCCCAGACCCGGGTGCTGGTGTGGCCTGCGCTCGAGTCGCCGGCAACGCCCTTGCCCGACACGGGACGCCCGGAGCAGGCTGACGCCAACCGGCGCACCACCGAGCGCACCGCCATGCCAGATGGTTTGCGTGACTACCGCCGTGGTGACCCCGTGCGCTGGATCGCCTGGAAAAAATCATCGCATGCGATGGCCTCGGGCACCGGACTGGTCAGTCGCGAACCCAGTACCGGGCACTGCCCCGACCGTGTCCTCGACTTTGAACACAGCCCCGGCATGGCCAGCCTGCCCACCGAAGCGCGCCTGAGCAGGCTGGCCAGCTGGCTGCTTCTGGCCGAGCAAGCTTTCGACGCCGGTGGCCCTTTGTATGGACTGCGTTTGCCGGGGTTAGATCTGGCGTGCGATGGCGGCACCACGCATCTGCGCCGCTGCTTGGATGCGCTCGCCGCCTGGGAGCAAGCGCCCGCCAGCACGCAGGGCGCCAAGGCTCGCCGATGAACGCACGCCGCACCACCGCCCTCAGCCGCGAAGGTCGCGACGTCTTGTGGCTGCTGGCCGTCCTGACGCTGTGCATCGCGCCACACGTCGGCCGACTGCCGCTGTGGTGTGCGCTGGGCACAGGTGGTGCCATCGTGTGGCGAGCCTGGATGGCTTGGCGCGACAGCGCCCTGCCCTCGCGATGGATCTTGATGGTGGCCTTGCTGGCCAGCGTCGGCATGACCCTGCTGACGCATCACTCGGTGTTCGGACGCGAAGCCGGCGTGACGCTGGTCACCTTACTGGCCGGACTCAAGACCCTCGAGTTGCGGGCACGCCGAGACGCATTTGTGATCACCTCTCTGGGCTTTTTCTTGATCCTGACGCAGTTTTTGTTCTCGCAAAGCCTGCCGATTGCCGCGCTGATGCTGATGGCCTTGATCGGCCTGTTGACCGCTTTGGTGCTGGCACAAAGGCCCTTGGGTCGCCCCACCATCGGCTCGGCCATGAAGACAGCGCTGCATGCCGTGCTGATGGGCCTGCCCTTGGTGATCGCGCTGTATGTGCTGTTCCCCCGGATCGGGCCACTGTGGAGCGTGCCCTCTGATGCGGGAAAGCACACAGGCCTGTCTGAGCAACTGACCCTCGGGCATGTGGCCGACTTGGCGCTGGACGACAGCATCGCCATGCGCTTGCGCTTCAAGGGCGCTGTACCACCGCCCCAACAGCTGTACTTCAGAGGCCCGGTGCTGGAGCACTTTGACGGCCGTGCCTGGCGCGCCTTCCCACTCAGGGCCGCACAAGACGTGCCCGAGTCCGTGGATGGGCGAACACCCCGCATCCCCTACCAACTCACGCTGGAGCCCAATCGCCTCACCGTGGTCCCTTTTTTGGAAGGTACGGTGGCTGCACAGCCAACGCCGCCCTCAACCGAACCGAACCTGCGCCCGGTCGGCATGGCCTGGTTGGCGCCCACCGGTTTGACCGAACGCTCGCAGTTCGATGCGGTGGCTGTGCCTCGCCGTCTGCATGGGCAAGCGCTGGACCCCGCGACCTTGCAGGAGTGGACCCAACTGCCTGCCGGCTTCAACCCTCGCACCCTGGGTTGGGCACTGAGCACCGTGAGGCGAGCGGACCTGGTCAACGCCGATGCCCTCACCCTGACGCAGGTGGTGCTTGAACACATCCGCCTGGGCGGCTTTCGCTACACCCTGTCGCCTGGCGCCGACCCGGTGCTGCCAGACGGGCGGCCTGACCCGCACTTGATTGACCATTTTTGGATGGACTCGCACCAGGGCTTTTGCGAGCACTTCGCAACGGCCTTTGTGGTGGTGATGCGCGCGATGAACGTGCCCAGCCGCGTGGTGACCGGCTACCAAGGCGCTGAATTCAACCCAGTGGACGGCCAATACGTTGTGCGCAACAGCGATGCCCATGCCTGGGCCGAGGTTTGGCAGCGCGGACAAGGCTGGGTGCGCATCGACCCCACTGCTGCCGTGGCCCCTGAACGCGTCGACCGCGCGCGTCCCGCCCTGCGCCGAGGCAACAAGCTACCCGGGCCGCTGGGCCAGTTTGACAGCGCCACGTGGGTGGGCCTGCGCGACTACTTGGATGCAGGCAACCACCGCTGGAATGTGTGGGTGTTGGAGTACTCGCGCAGCAAGCAAAGCAGCCTGCTGCGCAGTTGGGGGCTGGACGCCACCGACTGGCCGGCCTTGCCTGTCTCTTATACACATCTGACGCTGCCGACGACTAG
>JAVLFO010000670.1:0-6526 GCA_046052805.1 Aquabacterium sp.
TCAGATGAAGAGAAGAAGCTCTTTGATGACTTGGCGGCGGTGCGGCGCAACTACATCGCCAAGCGAGACCAGGTCACCCAGCTCAAGAAGGATGGCGGCTACGACGAGGCCGAGCAGCGCCTCACGCAGGATTTTGTGCCTGCGGCCAAGGACTATCTCGGGGCCTTGCAGGCGCTGATGGCTTACCAACGCAAGGTGATGGACGAGCGTTCATTGGAGGTGGTGCGCGTCAACACCGCCAGCCAAACGGGGCTGCTGGTGCTGGGCTTGGTGACCTTGCTGGCCGGTGGCTTGGTGGCGTGGCGTGTGACGCGCAGCATCACAAGCCCTTTGCAAGAGGCCCTGCGCGCGGCTCAAGGCGTGGCCAAGGGCGACCTGACCACGCGCTTGGTGGTCACCTCGACCGACGAAGTCGGCATCCTGGTCCAGGCCCTCAAGGACATGCAGAGCAAGCTGGTGGAGGTGGTGGGCCATGTGCGCAGCAATGCAGAAAGCGTGTCCACGGCGAGTTCCGAGATTGCCCATGGCAACGCCGATTTGAGCGAGCGCACCGAGCACCAGGCATCGGCGCTGGAGCAAACGGCGGCCACGATGGACGAACTGAGCTCGACCGTGCGCAACAACGCTGACAACGCACGTCAGGCCAGTCAGCTGGCCGTGGGCGCCTCGGAAGTGGCGGCCAAGGGCGGTGTGGTCGTGGGGCAGGTGGTCGACACCATGAAGGCGATCAACAACAGCTCCAAGAAGATCGCCGACATCATCGCCGTGATCGACGGCATCGCCTTCCAGACCAACATCCTGGCCCTGAACGCGGCGGTGGAAGCCGCCCGTGCCGGCGAGCAAGGCCGAGGCTTTGCGGTGGTGGCTGGCGAGGTTCGCTCGCTGGCCCAGCGCAGCGCCGAGGCGGCCAAAGAGATCAAGACCTTGATCGTCAGCAGCGTGGAGCAGGTCGAGCAGGGCTCGTCTTTGGTGGACCAGGCTGGCTCGACCATGAGCGACATCGTGACCGCCATCCAGCGCGTGAGCGACATCGTCGGCGAGATCAGCACGGCCAGCGCCGAGCAAAGCACGGGTGTCAGCCAAGTGGGCCAGGCCGTGTCGCAACTCGAGCAAACGACGCAGCAAAACGCGGCCTTGGTGGAAGAAAGTGCCGCCGCCGCAGAGAGCCTCAAGGTGCAAGCCGCGCAGCTGGTGCAGGCCGTGGCCGTGTTCAAGCTGGCCGGCCGCTGAGGGCCCGGTCGGCGGGCGGGCTCAGATGCCCAGCTTGTCGCGCAGGTCGTAGTACACCGCGCCCAAGGCCGTGAGCGGCACGCGCAGCAGGCGTCCGCCCGGGAAGGGGTAGTGGGGCAGGCTGGCAAAGGCGTCGAAGCGCTGGGCCTGGCCTCGGATGGCCTCGCTCAGCACGCGGCCGATCAAATGGGTGAAGGTCACGCCGTGGCCTGAGCAACCCTGCGAGTAGTAGATGTTGGGCGAGAGGCGACCCACCTCGGGCAGGCGTGTGAGGGTGAGCAAGAAGTTGCCCGTCCAGGCGTGGTCGATGCGCACGCCTTGCAGTTGCGGGAAGGTTTTGAGCAGCTTGGGCCGGATAATGGCCTCGATGTGGGCCGGGTCGCGCGCACCGTAGATCACACCGCCGCCATACAAAAGCCGACGGTCACTGGACAAGCGGAAGTAGTCCAGCAAGAAGTTGCTGTCTTCCACGCACACATCGCTGGGCAGGATCTCGGGGAAGCGCTCGCCCAGGGGTTCGGTGGCAATGACCTGGGTGCCGCAGGGCATGGAGCGTGCTGCCAGTTGGGGCTCCAGATCGCCAATGTAGGCATTGCAGGCCACGATCACGAAGCGCGCTTGCACCTGGCCCTGGGCCGTGTGCACGGTGGCCGTGGTGCCCCTGTCGATGCGCGTCACGCTTGAGAACTCATGGATCACGCCGCCCAGGCTTTCAAAGGCAGCGGCTTCACCTTGGGCCAGCCGCAAGGGGTGGACGTGGCCGGTGCTGTGGTCCAGCAGGCCGGCTTTGTAGCGGCGGCTGCCCACGGCGCGTTCGGTGGCCCCAGCATCAAGCAGTTCAAGCTCGGTGTGGCCGTGGGCCTCCCACAGGGCCTTGTGGTGTTCGAGCTGGCGCACCTGCTTGTCGCTCAAGGCGGTGAACAGGCCGCCGGGCTTGAAGTGGCAGTCGATGTTGTAGTGGGCGATGCGCTCTTTGATGATGCGTGCGCCTTCAAAGGCCATGCCACCCAAAGCTTTGCCTGCGGCCTTGCCGTGGCGGGCTTCGATCACATCGATGTCGCGCGAATAGCTGTGCACCAGCTGGCCACCGTTGCGCCCCGAGGCGCCCCACCCCACGCGGGCGGCTTCGAGCACCACCACCTTGAACCCGGCTTCAACCAAGTGCAGGGCCGATGACAGCCCCGTGTAGCCCGCACCAATGATGCAAACGTCGGCGTGCACGCTGCCTTGCAAGGGCGGGCGATCGGGCTGAGGCAGGCCAGAGGCCGCGTAGTACGAGGGCGCGTGCGCCTTGGGGTCGGTCGAAGCGGCGGGGGCACTCATGGACAAGGGCGGTGTGGCTTCAGCTGGGGTGCAACCAGCTTAGCAGGGGTGCCCACTGGGCCAGGTCTTTTTCGACCTTGGCGGCAGGGACATCCCACAGGCTCAGCCCGTGCGCGGCCAGGTGCGCGTAGTTCTGCGTGTCGCGCAGCAGGGTCAGCAGCGGCACGTCGAGCGTGTCCAAAAAGGCCTTGAGGTGTTCGGTGGCCTTGGTGTGGTCTTTGATGCGGTTGCCCACCACGCCCAGCTGCACCTTGCCGGCTTTGCGGCGCTGCGCCAGCTCTGACAAAAAACCCTGCGTGGCGTAGATGTCAAACACGCTGGCCTGCAGCGGCACCACCACCTTGTCGGCCAGCTTCATGACGGCCTCCAGGCCCGGGCCGCTCAGGCCGGCGGGGGTGTCGAGCACCACGTGGGTCGTGCCTTTGGGCGGACGCGCGATGTGGTCCTCAGTGATGTCCCAGCTCTGGATGGTGGGCAGGTGCGCGGGGCGCAGCTGCAGCCACAGCCGCGACGACTGCTGTTTGTCGACATCGCCCAGCATGACGACGTGACCTTGCCGAGCCAGGTGGCCCGCGATGTTGCTCGACAGCGTGGATTTGCCCACGCCGCCCTTGGGATTGGCGACCACGATCACCGGCATGGTGTCCTCCTCGGTGGGTAGAGGGCCACATTGTGGCTCAGCGTTTGCGAGCGTCAAATTCGATAGAGTCGGGTCATTGACCGCAGGAGACCGTGCATGAGCGCCTTTGCCACCACCAGCCCCCAAGCCCGCATCTGGCGTGACCGCGCCGACGCCTTGATCGCCGAGGGCCGCATCGATGGCCGCGCCTTGATCGGTGGCCAGCGCGTGGCCGCGCAAGACGGGCAGACGCTGGCCTGCCACTCGCCCATCGATGGGCGCTGGCTGGGCGATGTGGCCCGCGCCCAAGCGGCGGATGTGGACGCGGCCGTGCGCTCGGCCCGCATCGCCTTTGAAGACGGCCGCTGGGCGCACCAGCCACCGGCCGAGCGCAAACGCGTGCTGCGCCGCTTTGCCGAGTTGATCACCCAGCACAAAGACGAGCTGGCCCTGCTCGAAACCCTCGACATGGGCAAGCCCATCCAGTACAGCCTCAGTGTGGACGTGCCTGCCGCCAGTCGCTGCATCCAGTGGTACGCCGAGGCCATCGACAAGGTGTATGACGAGATCGCGCCCACGGCCCGCACCGGCTTGGCCCTGATCCAGCGTGAGCCCGTGGGCGTGGTGGGCGCCATCGTGCCCTGGAACTACCCCATGATCATGGCCGCCTGGAAGCTGGGGCCGGCCCTGGCCTGCGGCAACAGCGTGGTCCTCAAGCCCTCTGAAAAATCGCCCTTGAGCGCACTGCGACTGGGCGAGCTGGCGCTCAAAGCCGGCCTGCCGCCAGGCGTGTTCAACGTGGTGCCGGGCCTGGGCCACGAGGCCGGCCAGGCTCTGGCGCTGCACATGGACGTGGACGCCATCGGCTTCACGGGTTCGACCCGCGTGGGCCGCCAGATGCTGATGTACGCGGGGCAAAGCAACCTCAAGCGCGTGTTCAACGAACTCGGCGGCAAGTCGGCTTTCATTGTGTTCGACGATGTGGACGACATCGCCCGCGCCGCCGAGACCGCCGCCAGTGCTTTGTTCTTCAACCAGGGTGAGTCGTGCAACGCGCCCTCGCGTTTGCTGGTTCATGAGTCGGTGGCCGACGAGGTGGTGGCCCGCGTGGTGGCCCAGGCCGCGCACCACCAACCCGGTGACCCGTTCGACCCGTCCACCACCATGGGCGCCTTGGTCGACGAAGGCCAGACGCGCACGGTGCTGTCTTACATCGAAGCCGGGCATCAAGGCGGCGCACGTTGTGTGACCGGCGGCACCCAGATCTTGCAAGACACGGGCGGGCAGTACGTCACGCCCACGGTGTTTGATGGGGTGCGCAACGACATGCGCATCGCGCAAGAAGAGATCTTTGGCCCGGTGCTCAGCGTGATCCGCTTTGCCGATGAAGCCCAGGCCATCGCGCTGGCCAACGATTCGGCCTATGGCCTGCAAGCCAGCGTGTGGAGCCGCCACATCGACCGCGCGCACCGTGTGGCCCGCGCGCTCAAGGCGGGCACGGTGCACGTCAACCAGTACGACGAAGACGACATCACCGTGCCTTTTGGTGGCGTCAAACAGTCGGGCAATGGGCGCGACAAGTCGCTGCATGCTCTCGACAAATACACCGAGCTCAAGACCACCTGGATCCGCATCAACGGCGCTTGAGAGGCGCCTTCACCGCCGCTCTGAGACAATCTCGCCATGCCCAACCCAACGCTCGATGTGGTCTGCCTGTGCGCCGCCTGGTGTGGCACCTGCCGCGACTACGAGGCCACCTTCGAGGCCTTGCAAGTGGCCCTGCCGGGCCATCGCTACGCCTGGATCGACATCGAAGACCAGGCCGATGCCATTGGCGACATCGACGTCGAAACCTTCCCGACCTTGATGGTGGCCTCGCAAGGGCGTGTGCTGTTTGCGGGGCCGGTGTTGCCGCGTTTGAGCGATGCGCAGCGCTTGTTGCAGGTGCAGGCCGAGCGTGTGGTCCGGGGCGATGTCTTGCTCAGTGGCAGCTTGCCGGTCGATCAGGCCCAGGCCTTTGAGGTGCTGGCGCAGCATCGCCATTCAGAGGCAGACCAGGCCTGAGCCGGTCTGAGGCCTCAGGCCACGGTGACCAGGTCCATGCCTAAGAAGGCTTGGGTGGCCTCGGGCGGGCGCCACTGTTTGACCCATCCCACGAACTGGTCGCTGGGCATGGGCTTGGCGATGAAATAGCCCTGGGCTTCGTCGCAGGCCAGGGCCGCCAGCAGCTTCCAGGCTTCGGCGTTTTCGATGCCTTCAGCCACCACGCTCAGGCCCAGGTTGTGGGCCAGCTCGATGGTCGAGCGCACGATCTTGGCGTCTTGCACGTCGCGCTCCATGTTCATCACAAACGAGCGGTCGATCTTGAGTTCGTCCACCGGCAGGCGCTTGAGGTAGGCCAGCGATGAATAACCCGTGCCAAAGTCGTCGATTGACAGCTTCATGCCCATGTCGTGCAGGCGGTTCAGGGTGCCGAGCGCGCGCTGGGGGTCGTCCATGATGGCGCTCTCGGTGATCTCCAGCACCAGCAGGCTGGGATCGACCTGGTAGCGGTTCAACAGCGCCTCGATCTTGGTGGGCAGCTCTTGGTCCATGAGGTCGCGGGTGGACAGGTTCACCGCGATCTTCAAGCGCATGTTGCGCTCATTGAGCGCTTGGCTCATTTGCGCGACCTGATCAAGCATCCACATGGTCAACACGCGGATGAAGCCCGTTTGTTCGGCAAACGGAATGAAGCGCATGGGTGGCACCAAGCCACGCTCGGGGTGTTCCCAGCGCACCAAGGCCTCTGCGCCCAGCACGGCACCCGTGCGCAGATCAATCTTGGGCTGCAAGAACAGACGCAGCTGGTTGTTGTCGACCGCGTAGCGCAGCTCGCTGAGCAGGGTCAGCGATTCCTGGCTGTTGGAGTCCAGGCCAGGGTGGTAGGTGATCGAGCCCGCTTGCTGTGCCTTGGCCGCATACATGGCCACCTCGGCGCGGCCCAGCACCGCATCGGCCTCCACGCCATGCTCGGGGCTGGAGGCCACGCCAATGCCAGCGCCCAGGTCGACCGTGTGGTCGTCCAGGGTGATGGGTTGCTCAAACGAGGCCAGGATGCGTTTGGCGGTGTTCAAGGCCGATGGCGCGTCGGTGTTGGGCAGCAGCACCGCGAACTCGTCGCCATTGAGCCGCGCCAGGATCGAGGGCACGCCGCGCAAAGCTTCGTCGCGCAGGCGCATGGCCACGGCACGCAGCAGGCGATCGCCAAAGCGGTGCCCCAGCACGTCGTTGACGTGTTTGAAGCGGTCCAGGTCAAGCAGCAAGACAGCGCAGGGCGTGCCGTCGGTGGTGGCTTTGTGGATGGCCTGGCGC
>JAVLFO010000671.1:0-2189 GCA_046052805.1 Aquabacterium sp.
CTAGTCGTCGGCAGCGTCAGATGTGTATAAGAGACAGGAATCAGAGCCTTCAGCTGCAGGGCGCGCGATCACCAGGTCATCGAGTTCATCGTTGCTGATCTCGATGCGGCCCTTGACCTTGTCTTCCCACACCACCGAACCGCCCACGGGGTTCTTGAACCGCAGCACGGGTTTGACGCCGGCCGGCACGGGTGGCAAGGTTTTGCCCGGTTCAGGACGCCAGGTGCCGTCGTAGCGGGGCTTTTGCTTGGCGGCCATTTGGCGCTCGCGCAGCGCGTCGAGTTCGGCCGTCGACATGTAGCAGGGGTAGACCAAGCCTTGGGCCAGCATGTCGTGCAGCACGGCCTTGTAGCGGTCCATGCGCTGCATTTGGTAGAACGGGCCTTCGTCGTGGTCCAGGCCCAGCCACTTCATGCTTTCGAGGATGACGTCAACGGCTTCTTGCGACGAGCGCTCTTCGTCGGTGTCTTCGATGCGGAGCACCAAAGCGCCCTGGTTGGCGCGTGCAAAGGCCCATGGATACAGGGCCGAACGGATGTTGCCCAGGTGGATGAAGCCGGTGGGCGATGGCGCAAAACGGGTGCGCACGGGGGTAGAGGCTTGGGTCATGTGCTGAGGGTGTCCAGACCCCGCGCCAGGTCGGCGGTGAGGTCGTCAATGTGTTCGAGGCCCACGGCCACGCGGACCATGGCTTGGGTCACGCCAGCGGCCAGGCGCTGCGCTTCTTGCAAGCGACCGTGCGAGGTGCTGGAGGGGTGGGTGATCAGGGTTTTGGTGTCGCCCAGGTTCGAGGTGATCGAGCACAGACGGGTGTGGTCGATCACATGGAAAGCGGCTTGACGCAGACGCAAGGCCTCATCGCTCAGGCCTTGTGGCCCGGTGACGGTGAGCTCGCCTGCAGCGGGCTTGAGCGTGAAAGACAGCACCGCGCCGCCGCTGCCGCTTTGCTGCTGCATGGCCAGGGCGTGCTGCGGGTGGCTGGGCAGACCGGGGTAGTACACCTTGTCGATGGCCGGCTGCAGCTCGAGCCATTGGGCCAGTTTGAGCGCATTGGCGCTTTGGGCTGCCATGCGAATCGACAGCGTCTCCAAGCCCTTGAGAACCACCCAGGCGTTGAAGGGTGACAGGGTCATGCCCGCGCCGCGCAGCGTGGTCATCAAGGGCCCGTTGATGATGGCGTCAGGACCACAGATGGCACCGGCCAGCACGCGTCCTTGGCCATCGAGGTACTTGGTACCCGAGTGGATGATGAGGTCGGCACCCAGGGTGATGGGCTGCTGCAAAGCAGGTGTGCAAAAGCAGTTGTCAACGGCCAGCAAAGCGCCTGCGCTGTGTGCGATCTCGGCCAGCGCAGCGATGTCGCAGACCTCGGTCATGGGGTTGCTGGGCGTTTCGGCAAACAGCAGCTGGGTGTTGGGCTGCATGGCATCGCGCCATTGCTGCACGTCGGTTTGCGACACGAAGGTGGTTTGCACACCGAACTTGCCGAACTGGCCTTGCAACAAGGAGATGGTCGAGCCAAACACGCTTTGCGAGCAGACGATGTGGTCGCCCGACTTGAGCAAGCCCATGACCAACAACAAGATGGCGCTCATGCCGCTGGCCGTGGCAATGCAAGCCTCGGTGCCTTCGAGCGCAGCCAGGCGGCGCTCGAACATCATGGTGGTCGGGTTGGTGAAGCGTGAGTAGACGAAGGCTTCTTCTTCGTTGGCAAAGCGGGCTGCGGCCGTGGCTGCATCGGGGTGATTGAAGCTGCTGGTCAAAAACAGCGCTTCAGAGTTTTCGCCCCATTGCGTGGCGGGCAGGCCTTCGCGCACGGCCAGCGTCTCGATGCGGGCATCGGCTGGCAAATCTTTGCGCGGCAGGCGCTTGTTTTCAGGCGTGGCCATGAATGTCTCCGGTGAGGGTCAGCCGGCAGACCTCATGAGCCTGCTCGGCCACCCTTGGCTTGGGATCGGCTTAGGTCAGTCGGCCTTGTTCTGCAGCGCCAGGCGCGAGTTGCTGGCCGCGTCTTCATCGGTCTGCGTCAGGCGTTGCGACTCGATGGCCTTGAAGTCGGCGGCGCTCACGTCACCCGTGATGTAGGTGCCATCGAAGCACGATGCTTCAAAGCCCTGGATCTTGGGGTTGAGCTTGCCAATCACGCTCTTCATGGCGTCCACATCTTGGTAGATCAGGGCGTCGCAGCC
>JAVLFO010000672.1:0-10254 GCA_046052805.1 Aquabacterium sp.
CTCACGGCGCCCACCGCCTTGGCGCCGACTGGGGTTGTGTGGGTTTTTGCAGATGTGTTCGGCGACCGGCCAAGTCTGGTCCATCCAAGGTGCAGCTTGCCAGTGAAGCTCGGGAACTGGCAGCGCCTCCAGCGCCATGTGGGCTTCCCAATGCGACTGCCAGTGGTTGCGGCTGCGCAGACGGCGCACCACCCCAAACTGCGCAAATTCTTGCCAGTGCACGCCGTTTGATCGGCACCAGGCGCCCACGGCCTTGTCGCGCTGGAAGCTGGGATCGTTGCCCGTTTCTTCATGGGCAAACAGCGCCTTGAAGGGCAGGGCCTCAAACAGCTCTTGCAAGACCTGGGTGACCTCGCCCACCCTCAGGTGCAATTGCCCGCCGCGTTTGCGCAAACCCTTGTCCACGTCTTGAAGCGCTTCCAGCGCAAAGGCCAGGTGTTGGGCAGCGGCATCGTCGTGCTGCCACAGCGAGGGCTCGACCACGTACAGGCAAAGCACAGGTCCGCGCTCGGCCGCGGCCGTCAGAGCGGCGTGGTCGTGGAGGCGCAGGTCGCGCTTGAACCAAACGACGCTGTAAGACATGCGCCGAGTATCCCCATCGCATGGCGAGCCGGGTGCCAGCGTCACACGGCAATTCGGCGTCAAAAGTGAGACACGGGACGGCGCCCTGCGCCAGGCCCACCCGTCGGCAGCCACTACACTTCGCACCCGAGCCCAGGTCTGAGAACACCCCAGCGATGTCCCAACAAACGATCGATTTCAGCCCGCCACCGCCGTCTGATGGCGGCGAATCCCTGACGCTGTCGCACTACGCCGAGCGCGCCTACCTCGAATACGCCCTGAGCGTGGTCAAGGGCCGGGCCCTGCCAGACGTGTGCGATGGCCAAAAGCCCGTGCAGCGCCGCATCTTGTATGCGATGGACCGCATGGGCCTGAGCTTTGCCGGCAACAGCGGCCCTAAGCCCGTCAAGAGCGCCCGGGTGGTGGGCGACGTGCTGGGCCGCTACCACCCGCACGGCGACACGGCGGCGTACGACGCGATGGTGCGCATGGCGCAAGACTTTGCCCTGCGCTACCCGCTGATCGACGGCCAAGGCAACTTCGGTTCGCGCGACGGTGACGGCGCTGCGGCCATGCGCTACACCGAAGCCCGCTTGGCGCCCATCGCCCGCCTGTTGCTCGATGAAATCGACATGGGCACGGTGGACTTCATCCCCAACTACGACGGCTCGACCGAAGAGCCCAAGCAGTTGCCAGCGCGCTTGCCCTTTGTGCTGCTCAACGGCGCCAGCGGCATTGCCGTGGGCTTGGCCACCGAGATCCCCAGCCACAACCTGCGCGAGGTGGCGGCGGCCACCGTGGCACTGATCAAAAACGACAAGCTCTCAGACGACGAGTTGCACGAGCACATCCAAGGCCCGGATTTTCCGGGCGGCGGGCAGATCATCTCCAGCGCCGCCGACATCCGCGAGGCCTACCGCACTGGCCGTGGCAGCCTGAAGGTGCGCGCACGCTGGAAGATCGAAGACTTGGCACGCGGCCAGTGGCAGTTGGTGGTGACCGAGTTGCCGCATGGCACCAGTTCGCAAAAGGTGCTCGAAGAAATCGAAGAGCTCACCAACCCCAAGATCAAGGCGGGCAAGAAGGCGCTCACCACCGAGCAAACCAACCTGAAGACCTCGGTGCTGGCCGTGCTGGACACCGTGCGCGACGAGTCGAGCAAAGACGCCGCTGTGCGCCTGGTGTTCGAGCCCAAGAGCCGCGCCATCGACCAGCAAGAACTGATCACCACCTTGCTGGCCCACACCAGTTTGGAGACCTCGTCGTCCATCAACATGACGATGGTCGGCTTTGACGGCAAGCCCACCCTCAAGAGCCTGCGCCAGGTCTTGACCGAGTGGATTGGCTTCCGCATGGACACGGTCACGCGCCGCACCGAGCACCGCTTGGGCAAGGTCAAAGACCGCATCCATATTTTGGAAGGCCGCCAACTCGTCTTGCTCAACATCGACGAGGTGATCCGCATCATCCGCGAGAGCGACGAGCCCAAGGCCGCACTGATCGATGCCTTCAAACTCAGCGAGCGCCAAGCCGACGACATCCTCGACATCCGCCTGCGCCAACTGGCCCGGCTGGAGGCCATCAAGATCGAGCAAGAGCTGGCCGAGCTGCGCACCGAGCAGGCCAAGCTGGAAGACATCTTGAACAACCCTGCGGTGCTCAAGCGCACCGTGGTCAAAGAGATCGAGCAAGACGCCAAGCAGTTTGGTGACGAGCGCCGCACCTTGATTCAGGCCGAAAAGCGCGCGGTGGCCGAGGTGCGTGTGGTGGACGAACCTGTGACCGTGGTGATCAGTGAAAAGGGCTGGGTGCGTGCGCGCACGGGCCATGGTCACGACCCGGCAGGCTTTGCCTTCAAGGCGGGCGATGGCCTGTATGGCACCTTCGAGTGCCGCACGGTGGATCCGCTCATCGTGATCGGCACCAATGGGCGCGTCTACAGCGTGGCCGTGAGCACGCTGCCCGGCGCGCGTGGCGATGGCGCCCCGATCACCACCATGATCGAGCTGGAGTCGGGCACGCAGCCTCAGCATTACCTGGCTGGTTCGGCCGATCAGGTTTTGCTCTTGGCCAACTCTGGCGGCTTTGGCTTGCTGGCCAAGCTGGGCGATTTGGTCACGCGCCAAAAGGGCGGCAAGGGCTTTTTGAGCCTGGACGAGGGCGATGCGATCTTGCCGCCGGTGCTGGTCAAGCCTGCGCACACCCACGTGGCGTGTCTGTCAAAAGACGGCCGCATGCTGGTGTTCGCGCTCGACGAGCTCAAGCTGCAATCCAATGGCGGACGCGGCCTGACCTTGATGGACGTGGACCCGAAGAAAGAGCCGCTGGTGTCGGTGGCCAGCGTGGTGGGCGGTGTGCGCGTGATTGGCACCACCCGTGGCGCCAAGCCCAAAGAAGAAGACGTGCGCAACTCAGCCTACCTGGGTCACATCGGCAAGCGCGCCCGCAAGGGCAAGGCAGTGGATGCCTTCCAGAGCGCGTTGAAGGTGCAAGCCTTGTCTTGACCTTTGGGTCATCCCCAAACCCGCTGGACCACAGCGGTGTACAGCGGGATGCCGACCAAGATGTTGAACACGAAGGTCACCGCCAGAGACAGCCCCAGGTAGAGCCCTGGGTTGGCCTCTGGGATGGCGTGTCGCAACACCGCTGGCACCACGATGTAAGACGAGCTGGCGGCCAGCACCACCAGCAAGATCGTGTCGCCCACCGGCAGGCCGATCAAGGCCGCCAGCCCCATGGCCATCAAACCATGCACCAAGGGCCCCAGCACGCCGTAGGCCAGCAGGGCCGGGTGCACCTTGCGCAGACCTGGCAGTTGGCGGGCCACCAGCAAGCCCAAGTCCAGCAAGAAGAGCGCGAGCATGCCCTTGAAGAGTGCGCCAGAGAAGGGCTCCATCATGGCTTTGCCTTGATCACCCGTCACGAAGCCGATCACGAGACTGCCCAGCAGCAGCAGGTTCGCACCGTCGGTGAATGCCTCGCGCACCACATGGCCGACCGATGGGCTGCCGGGTGCTGTGGCAGACCCCGCCGTTGAGCCCGGTGTTGCCGTGCTTTGGCGCCGTGCCCAGGCGGCCAGCGCCATGGCCATCAAAATGGCGGGCGACTCCATCAGCACCAGGGCCACCGCCATGTGCCCACCAAAGTCGATGCCTTGAGCGCTCAAATACTGTGTGGCGGTGATGAAGGTGGTAGCGCTCACCGAGCCATAGGTGGCCGCCACGGCAGCTGCGTCAAAGCGCGACAGCAAGCGGCGCAGCAGCACATAGCCCAGTGCAGGTACGGCCAGAGACAGCACCGCCGCCGCCGCCAAGCTGGCCATGACCTGTGGGCCGAGGCCCGCGTGCGCCAGTGAGAAGCCGCCTTTCAGGCCCACCGACATCAGCAGGTACAGCGATAAAAAACGTGCAATTTGGGGAGGGATCTCCAGGTTGGAGCGCAGCAGCCCTGCCGTGAGGCCAAAGACAAAAAAGAGGATCGCGGGATCGATGAGGTTGTTCAAAGGGTTCATGAGGCGCGATGCTATGGATTTAATGGCATCATGAAAAATCAAATGTTCTGATCAAATCCATCGATTAAAGTCTATGCATATTACTTGGCGACAGCTGCGCCTTTTCCGGGCGCTGGCCCTGCATGGATCCGTCACGGCGGCGGCTCAGGCCGAACACGTCACCCAGCCCACCGTGTCCATGCAGTTGCGCCAACTGTGTGATGCCGCTGGCACGCCCTTGTACGAGACCTTGCCGCGCGGCGTACGCTTGACCGATGCCGGGCAGCGGCTTGCGCGGGCCTGCGACGACATCCTGGCGCGATGGGACGGCTTCGAGATGGAATTGGCTGACCTGCAGGGGCTCAAACGGGGGCGGCTTGATGTGGCAGTGGTCAGCACCGCCAAGTCGTTCATTCCGCGCCTGTTGGGGCCTTTTTCGCAGCGCTACCCTGACATTGATGTGCACCTTGAGGTGGCCAACCGAGACAGCATCGTGCGGCGCCTGGAGCAGTCGCTCGACGACCTGGTGATCATGACCACGCCGCCCGAGCACGTGTCGGTGGATGCCGAACCCTTGCTCGACAACCCACTGGTGTTGGTGGCGTCGAGTTCGCATCCGCTGGCCCAGCGTCAGCGCTTGACCTTGGCGTCATTGCAAAGTGAGCGTTTCATCCTGCGTGAGCCGGGATCAGGCACGCGCATCAGTTGCGAGCGTCAGTTCCAGGCGTGGGGGTTCAGTCCCCGCGTGCAAATGTCATTGGGCAGCAACGAGGCCATCAAGCAAGCGGTGGCCGGTGGCTATGGTTTGGCGGTGCTCTCGCGGCACGCGCTTGACCGCGACCCTGCCCATGAGGGGCTGGCCATCCTCAAGGTCAAGGGCTTTCCCATTGCCTCACGCTGGTACCTGGTGCGCCGCCGCGAGCGTCAGCCCACGGTCGTTGCAGCAGCCTTCTTGGCGTTTTTGCGCGAGGCCCTGGGATCTCAGACGCCGTGAGTTTTTTCGAGCCTGAGAGCTACCTCGTGTAACAACCTGATGGGGGGGGATGTGGGCGCTTCCAATTGACGCAGGCCTGTCGGGGCGTTAAGTTGAGCGACACACATAAATCATCAGGAGGTTCACCATGTCAGAGGCTACCCATGCCCTTGCGCACGGCCATTCGTCGACCCAAGACGCCAAGGCGTACTACGACGAGCAGGGCTACGTTGTTTTCGAGAAGCTCATCCCCGAGCAGCTCATTGACCGCTTGATGTCGCTCTATGCCCGTGACATCCATGCCAGCAAGGCCAAGTTCTATCGGCAAAACACCAACGTTTACGATAGCAACCGCCTGACCGAACACGGCCATGTCATTCAGAGCTTTCTGGATGTGCATCATTACAAGCGTTTCCCTGAGTTTCGCCAGGCCGCGCTCGACCTGTACTTTTCGCCCGAAATCTTGCAGGCGCTGAGCCAGGTCACAGGCCATGAGCATCACAACCTGATGCAAAGCATGCTGTTTGATGCGAACGCCGCCACGCCACCGCACCAAGATTGGTGGTACCTCGACACCGTGCCCAACGGCAATCTTTTGGGCGCCTGGATCGCACTCGAAGATATTCACGAGGACGCGGGCCGCTTCTACGTCATGCCAGGCACCCAGCACCTGCGGATGGACGAGCCCAATCTGCCGCACTCTGAGTGGTTGGCGCGCATGCGTGAGTTCTTGTCGCTCAACCCGCATCGGGTCAAAGTGCCCGCCCTGCGCAAAGGCGACGTGCTGTTCTGGAACTCGCGCACCATCCACGGCGCGCTTGAAACGCGCGACCGCCGGCACTCTCGCAAGTCACTGACGGCGCACTTCATGCCATCGACCATGACCTTTGGTAACCTGTTCACCAGCAAGCCGTGGGTGCAGTACGAGACCCATGGCGAGCATCGTTACTTCGCGAACCAGCCCGAACATTCGCTCAAGGCCGATTTGGTTTCGCGCCTGAAGGTCGCCGTTTACGACAGCCCGCGCCTGATGAAGCTGGTGCGCAAGGTCCAAAACCGCTCGGTGGCGGGCGCCTGAGCATCTGCTGGCAGCGGTTGAGCCGCTGATCTGCCGGCCCCACGCGTTGTCTTGACTACACTGTGCCTCGTCATTGACGTCGCGCACTTTGTGGTGCTGCACTTGCGCTGTGCGAGGTCAATCTTGTGATGAATTCCTGGGATAACTTGCATGGCTGGTATCGCGGCGCGCATTGCGGACAATGGCGCAAAGTTCTTCTGCTTGGGTTTGGCTGTGGTGCTCTTGCTGACGCTGGCCGTCATCCTGCACTCCGGCAACGCCTTGCGCTACGACGACGAGCTTGAGTATCTGGGGCACGCGCAGCGTCTTTTCCAGGGTTTGGGCTATGTGTTACCCAATGGCGCAGAGACTGCATATCGCCCCCCTGGCTACGCTTTTTTGCTGACCCTCGGTGTTTCGCTGTTCGATACCGTGACCCCGTTGAAATGCATCAATGCGGTGATGTTGCTTGTGTCCATTGGTTTGATGGGCCACATGGCGGCACGTGAAGGCTCACGGTGCTGGTTTCTCGCACCTTGGTTGGTTGTGATCTACCCAGCGCTGATGTACACGGCTTCGACGCTGTACCCGCAAACGGCTTGTCTTTTGCTCATGGTGAGCGTCGTCACCTTGATCTCAGCCAGGGGTCGCACATATGGGGCGGCGGCGCTGGCGGGCGCGATTCACGGCGCCTTGATGCTGACGGCGCCCTCCTATGCGCTGATCAGCCCCATTTTGTTGGGCTGGATGGTTTGTTTTGATGAGCGCCACTGGCGACATGGATTGTGGCGCGCTGCGCTTTTCTCGGTTTGCGCTTGTGCGGTGCTGACGCCATGGCAGCTGCGTAATCTCCATGTGTTTGGTGAGCATGTGTTCATCTCCACCAATGGAGGCCTCAACTTGCTACTGGGTAACAGCGAAAACGCTGGCCCCAACACAGGCATCAAGGTAGACCTCAGTCGGTACGCCAAACAAGTTGAGGGGCTCGGTGAGGCGGCATTGGACGAGTCTTTAAAAACAAGCGCCATCCAATGGGTGCGTACGCATCCGCAGCAAGCAGGCGTGCTGTACCTTGGCAAAGTCTTGAATTACTTCAACTGCAGCAATGATCTGGCGACAGCCAATCAGCACGGCAATTGGCAAGACTGGTTGATCGGCTTGGTCTACTACCCCATGTTGCTGCTGGTGCTGTGGCGGGTCGCGTGTATGCGCAGACTGAGCATTGCGCCGACCGAATGTTTGTTGTTGCTTGTTTACTTCGGCAATGCCTTCATCGCCGCGATCTTTTTCACGCGTGTGAGGTTTCGCCTGCCTTACGACGCCTTGCTGATGGTGTTGGTGACGATGGCGCTGCCAAAGCTGTGGTCCTTGACCGCACGCTCTGAGCGCATCACACCCGTACCACAGTGACCGAGCAATCGGCTTCTGCCACCACCTGTGCGCTGACACTGCCCAGGTAGCGTCGCAGGGCCGAGTTGCCTCGTGCACCCATCACGATGTGGTCGACTTGGTTTTTGCCCGCGAACTCGACGATGGCATGAGCCGTGTCCGGTGCCTCCAGCACATGGAAGGTCAAGCGGTGCTCGTCAAGTTGCAATTGCTGTTGCAGCGGTCTCGCCCAGTGCTTGATGGCCACCAGTTGCTGTACGTGCAGGCTGTTGCCTTGGGGGTCGGTGAGCGTGTCCATGCCGATGCGGTTGGTCTTCATGACGCTGACGCAGGCCAGGCGCGCGCCCGGCTCGATCTGCATGATGCGGCGCACGGTGGCCAAGAGCTTCTTGTCCAGCTCTGGGGTGCTGTTCTTGACACCGATGGCGACCATGATGATGGGCGTGCGCTCGATCACCTCGGTGGCGCCGGTCTCGGCGCGGGGCTCTGAGCCCACGGCTTTGAACCAGCGCTTGAAGGTGGTTAATGTGCCCTGTGTGCCCAGGCGGTCGGCCCTGGCCGTCAACGGGATTTGCTCGGGATGCAGCAGGTCCAGCGCCAACTGCGCCGCGCTTTGGTGCCGCTTGTTCGGGTCCACCTCCAAGCAGCGCAAGATCACCTCTTGCAGCCAAGGCGGTGTGTCGGGGCGGTGCACGCGTGGCGGGATCGGATCGGTGTAGAGGCGCTTGCGCAAGCCGCTGACGGTGCTCGGCTGCCCAAAAGGGCGCTCGCCCGTGGTGAAGTGATACAGCATCACCCCGAGGGCAAACAAGTCGCTGCGTGGGTCGTTGCGCACAAACTGCACCTGCTCGGGCGAGATGTAGGGGCCCGTGCCCATGGGCAGCGAAAACTCCTCTTCCAGCAGGTCGGGCAACTGGTCGTGCCGCGACAGGCCAAAGTCAACCAAAACGGCCTCGCCGCTCGCTCGCATCATGATGTTGCTGGGCTTGACGTCCAGGTGCACCAGGTGCTGTTTGTGCAGCTCGTGCAGGGCGAACGCCACCTTGTGCCCGATCTGCGCGACCTGGTCGAAGGGCAACGGTGCTTGGTCCAGCAAGGGGCGCAGGGTCTCGCCCTCGATGTGCTCCATGACAATGTACGGCTGCTTGGTGAAGTCGCCCTTGGCCACGAAACGCGGCACGTGTGGGCCCTTGAGCATGGGCATCACCATTTGCTCGACCTCGAAGCCGACGATGGTGGCGGGGTCCTCGCCGCCCTTGATGCGTGGCAACTTCATGATCAGCGGGATGTCGCTGATGGCGTCTGCAAGCTGCACGTCCCACAGGGTTGCCATGCCACCCTGGTGCAGTCGCGCTTTGAGCATGTAGCCGTCGATCTGCATGCCCTCTTGCAGGCGTCTTGCCTGGCCCTCGGTCGCGACCTCGGTGGACGCATCATTTGCCATGGATCAACCTTTCAGCCAATGCGGACGGCAGGCCAACATCGCGCACGCGCTGCGCCGCCATCTCGTGGTCATAGGGTACGCGGTGGAAGGTGAGGGTGCTTGAGTCTGTGTCAAAGATCGCGTAACACGCGGCAGGGTTGCCGTCGCGGGGCTGGCCGACCGAGCCGGGGATGGCCAGCCACCGCCGCGCCGGCGACAAGCTGATGGGCACGTTGGCAATGGGCATGAACTCGCCCGACTTGCCTGTGTTCGAGAGGTGGTACAGACAAGGCTGGTGCATGTGCCCGCAAAACACGAACTGGTGTGAGCTGGCAAACAGGCTGCGTGTGGCCTCAGCGCGGCCATGCACGTACGCCCAGTGCGCCGGGTCGTGTACGTTGGCATGGGCCACCAGGCAGGGCCCGATCTCGGCCACCAAGGGCAGGGCAGTGATCCAGGTGCGCTGCTCCTCGCTCAACTGCGACAAGGTCCAAGCCAGTGAAGGCATCACGTGGCTGGCCATCTGGCTGGTGGTTTCAGGGTTGAGAGCGTCGTCGTGGTTGCCTCGCACCACCACGGCCCCTTCGCGCTGGCGCTCACGCACAAACTCAAGCACCCAAGCAGGATCGGCGCCGTAGTCGATGTAATCGCCCAGCAGAACGGCCTTGTCAAAACCTTGCTCTTGGGCATGCGCCCAGACCGCTTCGACGGCGTGGCGGTTGGCGTGCAGGTCAGACAAGAGGGCGAGCTTCATGCGGGGCTTTCGGGCGGGGGCCGCCGCAGTCTAGCCCCGGCCACCGCGCTTGCCAGCCCGGATCTGCCCGGGTGCCGAAGCTGCGCCTCAGTGGTGCGGCAGCGCGCGCTGTTGTTTGCGCAGGTCAACCGCGTCCACCAAGGTGGCGCGCTGGGCGTTGTCCAGGCGGAAGACCTGCACTGCGTCCGAGACAACCTTGGCGCGCGCCGCCAGCGACATCGACGCTGCGGCGATCTGCTCCACCGCTGCGGCGTTTTGCTGCGTGATCCCGTCCAGGTGCGACACCGCTGAGTTGATCTGCGAGATGCCTGTGAGCTGCTCGCTCACGCCGTGGCTGATGGCCTCGACCAGCGCGCCGACCTTGTCGACCGAGCTGAGAGCCTCGGCCATGGTCTTTTGAACGGTGTCGGTCAGCTCGCAACCGGTGCGCACCTTTTCGCTCGAGTCGTTGATCAGTTGCTTGACCTCTTTGGCGGCGGTCGCGGTGCGTTGGGCCAGCGCGCGCACCTCTGAGGCCACCACGGCAAAGCCTCGGCCTTGCTCGCCCGCACGGGCCGCTTCCACAGCGGCATTCAAAGCCAGGATATTGGTCTGGAACGCGATGCCA
>JAVLFO010000673.1:0-1715 GCA_046052805.1 Aquabacterium sp.
CCACCCATCGGGTCGACACCCAGGTGGACTTGGGCTTGCCGTATCGCATCCATGTCGATCACGCTGACCAAGTCGGTCACATAGGCATGCAGAAAGTCATGCCGGTGCGTGGTCGCTGCCTTCAAAGCCAAGGGCAGCGGCATGCGCTTGACACCCTGGCGCCCCAACTCAAGGTAGCGGTTGGCGCCCGCCTCGATCTGCACTGTGACGCCCTGCTCCGCCGGCCCACCATGCGGCGGGTTGTACTTGAAGCCGCCGTCGCGCGGCGGGTTGTGAGATGGCGTGATGACGATGCCGTCGGCCAAACCCGATGGCGTCAATGCATCGCGACCACGGTTGTAGCTGAGGATGGCGTGCGAGATGGCTGGCGTGGGCGTGGGTTCGTCGTCCACAGCCAGCATCAACGCCACGCCATTGGCCGCCAACACTTCGATGGCGCTGGCGCTTGCAGGCCCTGACAAGGCATGTGTGTCCACGCCCAGAAAAAGCGGGCCGTGGATGCCCGCCCTGCCCCTGTGGTCACACAGTGCCTGGGTGATGGCCAACACATGCCACTCATTGAACGAGGCATCAAAGGCTGAACCACGGTGCCCTGAGGTCCCGAAGGACACGCGCTGTGCGCGCACCGACGGGTCCGGGCGCAAAGCAAAGTATGCATCCACCAGCTTGCTCACATCGATCAACGCACTGGGCGGCGCAGGCAAGCCTGCCATGGGGTTGGGTCTGGTGGGGTCAAGGTGCGGCATCAAACGTTAATGTGATGGCCCACCCTGGCCAAGTCTGTGCCCCATCGCACAGACCCTTGAGCGGCGCATCGCCATTGTCCAAGGGCTCTTTAGCCCGAAGGCCACACGATGAAAACAGCCACGCTCGCGCCCGATCTGCTCGATAAGATGGATGCCTATTGGCGAGCCGCCAATTACCTGTCTGTCGGGCAGCTCTACCTGTACGACAACCCCCTGCTCCGCGAGACCTTGACCCTGGCGCATGTCAAACCACTGGTGGTGGGGCATTGGGGCACCGTGCCGGGTCAGAACTTCATCTATGTGCACTTGAACAGGGCCATTCAAAAGCACGATCTGAACATGCTGTATGTGTCGGGGCCAGGGCATGGTGGCGCGGCGATCGTCAGCCATGTCTACCTCGAAGGCACATGGAGCGAGGTCTACCCCGCCATCACCCAAGATGAAGCGGGCATGAAGAAGCTGTTCAAGCAGTTCTCGTTTCCGGGCGGCATGTCGAGCCATGTGGCACCGACCACACCGGGCTCGATTCATGAAGGCGGCGAGTTGGGCTACTCGCTCAGTCATGCCTTTGGTGCGGCCTTCGACAACCCCGATTTGATCGTGGCGTGCGTGGTGGGCGATGGCGAGGCCGAGACGGGGCCACTGGCCACAGCGTGGCACTCAAACAAGTTCCTCGACCCCGTCACCGATGGGGCGGTGTTGCCCATCCTTCACCTCAACGGCTTCAAGATCAGCAACCCTGCCCTGCTGGCCCGCATTGGGCACGAGGAGCTGGCGCATTTCTTCCAGGGATGCGGATGGACGCCCATTTTTGTGGAGGGCGACGAGCCACAGGCCATGCACCAGCTGATGGCAGCCGCCACCGACCAGGCCATTGAACTGATCCAAAAAATCCAAGACGACGCACGCAACCGCCAAGTCAAGACGCGGCCGCATTGGCCCATGATCGTGCTGCGATCACCCAAGGGC
>JAVLFO010000674.1:0-1918 GCA_046052805.1 Aquabacterium sp.
GTGTGGCTCACCGGCAAGGCCGCCGCCGACGAGCGCCTGGGCGTCATCGAGGTGCGTGACCAGGGCTTCGGCATCGACCCCGGCGACATGCCGCGCCTGTTCCAGCCCTTCACGCGGCTGGAGTCCGCCACACGCAGCCCGGCCACGGGCAACGGCCTGGGCCTGGCCGTGTCGCAGCGCCTGGCCGAGCTGATGCACGGCCGCATCGACGTCACCAGCACCCTGGGCCACGGCAGCGTGTTCGCCCTGCGCCTGCCCCTGGCCGAGATGCCGGGTTCGGGCCGCGCTGGCGCACAGGGTCGCGGCCAGGAGCCGGCCGTGATGCTGCCGCCGCTGCGCGTCGTGCACATCGAGGACAACGCCCTCAACCGCAGCCTGGTCGAGGCCGTGTTCGCGGCCTACCCGCAGGTGCGTTTGTTCTCGGCCGAAAACGCCGCCGAGGGCATGGCCGCCATCGAGAACACCCGCCCCGACGTGGCACTGGTGGACATCAACCTGCCCGACGGCTCTGGCCTGGACCTCTGCCGCCGCCTGCGCGCCCAGACCGAGTTCCGCAAACTGCCGCTGATCGCGCTCAGCGCCGACGCCCTGCCCGACCACATCGCCCGGGCCCTGCAGACCGGCTTCAACCACTACCTGGTCAAGCCGCTGCAGATCCCGCGCCTGCTGGGCATCCTGGCCACGCTGCCGAGTGCGCAGGCCGCGCCACCGACCAACTGAGGCTCACCGAGGCCTGTTGAGGCCGACCAACGCCCCAGGACCAGCCAAGGCGCTCCATGAAAAAAGCCGGGCACGCAGCCCGGCTTTTGTTTGGCGACAGCGGTCGGACCAGCAAGCCTGGTCAGCGGGCTTGTTCTTGCCTGTAGGTGATGAACGCGTCGGTGTACTTGCCGTTGGTGTAACCGTCGGCCTTGGTTTTGACCACATCGGCCACACCTGCGGCAGCCTGCGCGTTCGAACCAAAGAAGGCACCTTGCACCGAGCCCGAGATCGAGCGGGCGTCGGCCGCCTGCACGCTGGTAGAGCGGAAGGTGCTGCCCACCACATCACCGGTGAAGGTGAAGCCCACCTGGCCGGCCAATTGCGTGCCGCCCGTGGTCGTGGGGGTCGCGATGACCTTGCCGTCCACACCCGAACCGAACTGGCCAGCCGTGATCTTGCCTTGGCCGAAGTCGACCGTCATGCTCACGGTTTGCGAGCCGTCGTAGTTGCGGCCCTGGTAATTGACCTGAACGTTGCTGCGGTTCAGGGTGTCCATGGCGGCTGCCGGCGTGGTCACACCCCAGAACGCGAAGATGTCCTGGCTCACCGTGGTTTCGCCGGTCACGTACTTGTACACGCCGGACAGGCGGGCCACTTCCACCACGTTGGTGATGCCGGTGCCATCGTCAGCACCCTTGCGGCTGGTGTACAGGATGCGCGAGCCGCCGTTGTCATAACCGTAGTAGGCGCCATCGTTGAACATCTGACCCGAATCGGCCTCGATCGAGCCGCCATTCAAGGCCGTGTTGAACATCTGCATGCGGCCCGGCTCCCAGTTCACACGGATCAACACCGCCGCTTGCGCACGGGCGGCGTCCGTGAGGTTCACCGGTTGTGTCATGAAGGCAAAGCGATCGGACGCGACATAGGGCGCAGACGGGTCGCGCTCGCCCTGGGTGGCGGCGAACACACCGAAGCCGCACAACGCACCGCTGGCGCACAAGGGCACGGCCACCGGCGGCGTGGGCGTCACGGGCGTGGTGTTGATGGTGTTCACCGTGCCCAGCGGACGGTACAGGTCACCGCGCGGCGCCAGGGTCACCACCGGCGTGTTCGGACCGGCCGCAGGAGGTTCGAACTGTTCCCACACGCCCCAGCTGTTCACCGAGTCCTGCGCGATGCTCACCTCACCGTACAGGCGGGTGCGTTCCAGATC
>JAVLFO010000675.1:0-3734 GCA_046052805.1 Aquabacterium sp.
CAGCCCAGACCCGCCACCACATCGGCCCAAGACGAGAACGCGGCGTGCTCGATGCGAAAGCGGGGGTCCACGATGGCGCCCTCGCCTTGCGTGGCGTGGGCAATGGCTTCGGGGTCGCGGTCGAGCGCCAACAGGCGGGCCTGAGGCCCGAGCTTGGACAAGATCAAACGCGAATGGCCGCCGCGACCAAAGGTGGCGTCAACGTACACGCCTTCGGGGTGCGGGCCGGCCTCGGCATCCCACAAACCCTCAACGGCCTCATGCAAGAGCACGGTGCGGTGCTGCAGGGGCGCGGCCCCAGAGGTGGTGGCGCTGCTGCTCATGCCGATCAGAAGGTAAAGCCTGACAAGGCCTCGGGCATGGCTTGCGCCATGACTTCAGCCTCATGCGCCACGTAACGCTGGGCGTCCCACAGCTCGAAGTGGCTGCCCATGCCCAACAGCATCACGTCTTTGGTGATGCCTGCTGCGGCACGCAACTCAGGTGAGACGAGGACGCGGCCCGAGCCGTCGATTTCGACGTCCATGGCATTGCCCAGGAAAATGCGTTTCCAGCCCGAGGCAGACATGGGCAGGGCTGCCACCTTGTCTCGGAAGGCCTCCCAGGCCGGGCGCGGGAAGACCATCAAGCAGCCGTCAGGGTTCTTGGTGATGGTCAGCTGGCCCTCACACAAGGCGGCCAGGGCGTCACGATGGCGCGAGGGAACGGCCATGCGCCCCTTTGCGTCCAGCGACAACGCTGATGCCCCTTGAAAGACCAAGCTCACACAAAACCCCACGAATTTGCACTAAATCCCACTTTACCCGATCAACACCCCGCAAACAAGGGTGAGATGAAAAAAAGTCCAATGAAATCAAAGACTTACAAGCGATTCCGGCGCAAATGCGCGCAAAAAAAGTCCTTATGAATCAATGACATGCAATGGGGTCTGGAAGTGGTGGATGAGGAACGTCACCCATTTGGGTCCACTCATCTACGGGCAAACGCTGAGCTTGAAGCCCGCCACAGCGCCTCGCAGCAAGCACGCATACAGGTGATTCATCACGACTTCACTGCGCCAGGTCAAGCAAAGTGATTGCGAATGGTTCGCATTTGATCCTAGAATGACCCATGCCTCACACCCGCCTGGTTCGACAGATCGCCCAAGCCCCAGCCACCACGCTGGACAAACTGCCCGTCAAGTCGGTGGCCACGATCCGTGCGATCAAGTCGGGGCACCACGACGGCGGGGCGCTCAAGCGCCGCCTGATGGAGCTCGGCTTCGTGCCTGGCGAGCAGGTGCAGGTGCTGCGCCGCATCTTCTTTGGGCACGGCCCGCTCGCCGTGCGCGTGGGCACCAGCACCTTTGCCATGCGCAAACTAGAGTCCTCCTTGATCGAGGTGGTGATGGCGGCTTGAGCCCGCCACCCTCGGCCTGATCGCGAGCGCGCACCTTCTTCACTCACCCTGCAGGACAGATCCATGGCGGCCCAGACACCCACCGTGTCCACCTCACCGCTGATCGCCTTGGTGGGCAACCCAAATTGCGGCAAGACCGCCTTGTTCAACCGCCTGACGGGCGCGCGCCAGAAGGTGGGCAATTACGCGGGCGTCACCGTTGAGCGCAAAGAAGGCCAATTCACCTCGCCTGCAGGACAACACTGGCGCTTGCTCGACCTGCCTGGCGCTTACAGCTTGCTGGCGGCCACGCCCGATGAAGCCATCACCCGCGACGTGATCGCTGGCGTGCGCGCTGGCGAGACGCCTCCGGTGGCCCTGGTTTGCGTGGTCGACGCCACCAACCTGCGCTTGAACCTGCGCATGGTGCTGGAGCTGCAAACGCTGGACGTGCCCATGGTGCTGGCCATCAACATGATGGACTTGGCCACCAAGCGCGGCATCCACATCGACGTGCCCCGTCTGCAAAGCGAGCTGGGCATCCCGGTGGTGGAGGCCGTGGCCGTGCGTTCGGGGGGCGAGTCGGCCCTGCTGGCGCAGTTGGACCAATTGGACTGGGCCCAGCTGCCCACGCCCACCGAGCCACGCCCCATGGCACGCATCGCACAGGCTTCGGTCGAAGACACGCACCGCCGCGTGGGCGAGTTGTTGGCCCGTTGCGTGCGCAGCCCCAAGCAGGGCTCACGCCTGACCGGTGCGCTCGATCAATATGTGCTGCACCCCGTGTTTGGCCCCTTGATTCTTGCGGCGCTGATGTTCATGGTCTTCCAGGCCGTGTTCAGCTGGGCCGCAGCGCCCATGGAATGGATCGATGCGGGCATGGGCCATCTGGGCGACCTGGTCAAGACGCACATGGCCGATGGCATGTTGCGCGGCCTGTTGGTCGATGGGGTGATTGGCGGGGCCGGCAGCGTGCTGGTGTTCTTGCCGCAAATCATCATCTTGTTTGGCTTCATCTTGGCCCTGGAAGACTCGGGCTACCTGCCGCGCGCGGCCTTCTTGCTCGACCGGGTCATGGGCAGCGTGGGCCTGTCGGGCCGGGCCTTCATCCCGCTGCTGTCGAGCTTTGCCTGTGCCATCCCCGGGATCATGGCCACGCGCACGATCTCTGACCCGCGCGACCGACTGGTCACCATCTTGATCGCGCCCTTGATGACCTGCTCGGCGCGGCTGCCGGTGTATGCGCTGTTGATCGCCGCGTTCATCCCTGACCGCACGGTGGGCGGCCTCTTCAATCTGCAGGGCCTGGTGCTGTTTGCGCTTTATATGGCGGGCATCGTCTCGGCCATGCTGGTGGCGCTGGTGCTCAAGCGCTTCATGAAGCAAGGCCACGCGCAGCCTTTGCTGATGGAGCTGCCCGACTACCACGTGCCGCACTTGCGCAACCTGGCGCTGGGCCTGTGGGAGCGCGCCAGCATCTTCGTCAAGCGCGTGGGCACCATCATCTTGTCTTTGATGATCGTGCTGTGGTTCTTGTCGAACTTCCCTGGCGCACCTGAAGGTGCAAGCGGCCCCGCCATCGAGTACAGCCTGGCGGGCATGGCCGGCCGCGCGCTGGAGCACGTGTTCGCGCCCATTGGCTTTAACTGGCAGATTTGCATTGCGCTGGTGCCCGGCTTGGCGGCACGCGAAGTGGCTGTGGCCGCGCTGGGCACGGTCTACGCCATGTCGCAAACCGGCGATGCCTTGAGCAGCGCATTGCAAGGGCTGATCCAGAACGCCTGGAGCTTGCCCACGGCCTTGTCGCTCATGACCTGGTATGTGTTTGCGCCACAGTGCCTGTCGACGCTGATCGTGGTCAAGCGCGAAACCAATGGCTGGCGCACGCCGCTGATCATGCTGGTCTACCTGTTCGTGCTGGCCTACGCGGCCTCGTACGCGGTGTACCACCTGGCCTTGCACACGCTGGGCTGAGGCACATCATGAACTGGCAAACACCCGTCACCGTGGCCCTGGGCCTGGCGGCAGCTGTTTACCTGCTGCGCCGGTGGTGGCCCACTTGGCGTGGCCTCTGGCAGCGCCAAACCGCCGCTCAGGCCGGCGCCTGTGGCACGCCCAGCACGGGCAGCGCCTGTGGCTCGGGCTGCGGCAACTGCGGGAACAACAAGGCCACGGCCAGCAAAGACCACCGCGTGCGCATCGTGCCTCGCGCACCTCACTGACGCCGCTGGCGACGGGCCGCATGAGCGCAGGCCCTGGGGTCTGCCACCCCCTACAGACGAGGGGGCATGCCCCCCTGTGCCGGGGATGGTGAGTGCGTGTACACCTTCTTACACCTGTCTCTTATACACATCTGA
>JAVLFO010000676.1:0-2014 GCA_046052805.1 Aquabacterium sp.
CCCGGTGCTGGGTTTGGTCACACGCTGGGCGGCAGTTTGGGCACCGGTTTCGGCTCGCTCGCACCTCAGTCGCCAGCGTCCATCAAGGTGCTCAACGGCGCGGCAGCCGGCCGAGAAGTGGCCCTGACCAAAGTGGTCACCACGGTGGGCAAGCCGGGCGTGCAGGTGGCTTCCATCACCAAACGCCCGGGCGGCTATGTGTTTGCCCACGTCGAGGGCGGTGCGCGCCCCACCGTGAACGGCCACGTGGTGGAAGGCGACCCGGTGCACCTCAAATCCGGTGACGTCATCGAGCTGGCCGGCACCCAAATGCAATTCGTCCAGGCCTGAGTGAGGCCGTCGCCATGATCCGTGTGTTGGGTTGTTCGGGGTCGATCGCGGCCCGCTGCCACACCACGGCTTTTTTGCTGGACGACGACATCCTGATCGACGCGGGCAGCGGTGTAGGCGAGTTGCGCCTGGACGAGCTGGCCCGCATCGACCACATCCTCATCAGCCACAGCCACCTCGATCACATCCTGGGCATCCCCCTGCTGGCCGACAGCGTCATCAAGCTGCGCCAGGGGCCCAACGGCATGGCCGACTTGCGGCCCATCCACGTGTACGCCTTGCCGGCCACGCTGGAAGCCCTGCGCCAGCACATCTTCAATGGCGTGATCTGGCCTGACTTCACGCGGCTGCCCAGCGCCGCCCGCCCGATCATCGTCTTCCATGAAATTGAGGTGGGGCACGCTTTGACCTTTGCCGCGCGTGGCGGCCTGGCCGACCGGCGCGTGC
This sequence comes from Aquabacterium sp., assembly GCA_046052805.1. Classification (GTDB taxonomy): domain Bacteria; phylum Pseudomonadota; class Gammaproteobacteria; order Burkholderiales; family Burkholderiaceae_C; genus Aquabacterium. The sequence continues at coordinate 778 of JAVLFO010000676.1, forward strand.
ACGTGCTGCCCGCAGCGCACACAGTGCCCGGTGTGGGCTTTGCGGTTGACACACCCACCGGCTGGTGGGTTTTCACGGGCGACACCGGACCCAACCCTGCCTTGTGGCAAGCCCTGGCCGGCCAGCGCATTGCACAACTGGTGATCGAAACCGCCTTTGGCAACGAAGAGGCGCACCTGGCGCACATCAGCGGCCACCTGTCGCCGCAAAGCCTGGCGCAAGAGCTGGCCCAGCTTGATGGTGAGGTCAGCGTCTACATCACCCACCCCAAGCCGGGTGAAGTGCCGGCGGTGCTGTCGCAGATCAGGGCGCTGGACAGCCAGCATTTGATCGAGCCACTGCGGGAAGGGCAGCGCTTCAACGCGCCGCCGCAGGGGTGACCAAAATTGTCACTCTCGCGCCGGGGGTGACACGTTTGGTTGGTCGATCTGACAAGAAAGCGACCAAATGCGGCTCAGTTGATGCCCTGACTCAGGGTTTGCGTGCGCTGGATCACGCTTTGGGCGGGCCAAGTGAGCTGGCACAGCACCTGCCTTATGAGACCTACAGCCCCGGGTTTGGCGGGGCGATTCTGATCGAAGTCTTTCGCAGTGGGCTGCGGCCCGAGGAGTGCATCATGAAGCGCGTACAACAAGGTTTCACCCTGATCGAACTGATGATCGTCGTGGCGATCATTGGCATTTTGGCGGCTGTGGCGTTGCCGGCTTATCAAAATTACACACTGAAGGCTCGTTACTCGCAACTGCCAGCTGCCTTCACAAATTACAAACACGCCATTGAGGTCTGCTCAAGCGGAGCCAATACGGGTGCCAATGGCGCTTGCGTTGCCGCGAACGGCACCGATTTCAACGGCATTGCAGTTGTCGCTGGTGTGCCCAACCAAGCTGCCATTGACGCCCAGTTGCCTGCGATTCAATCTGACTCTGGCGTGTTTGACGGCGCTGGCGTAACGGTGGCAACTGCTGCCAACGTCGTGACAGTCACATTCACCCCCAACGCGGTGAACGGGGTGGTCGCTGCTGATACATACGTTCAAACTGGTACCCGTGACGCAGATGGGAAAATCAACTGGGTGTTGAGCGGTGGGTGCACCACGCGTGCAGGTGGCCGAATCTGCTGACATAGCTTTGCTCAGCGCAAAACCCCGGATCTTCCGGGGTTTTTTTATGCCTTTTCGGCGGGCTCGCCGTCCAGCGTTGATCGGCTCTTGGCCTCATTCGCGCGAAAGTGCATTGAT
>JAVLFO010000677.1:0-2468 GCA_046052805.1 Aquabacterium sp.
TCGCCAGCGTTCTGGCCGTCCACCACGGCGGCCATGCGGTTGAAGCTGTCGCGCACCATGGCTTCGGTCACGACGCCGTGTTGCAGCCAGTTGGCCACGTGCTGGCTGGAGATGCGCAGCGTGGCGCGGTCTTCCATCAGGCCCACGTTGTGGATGTCAGGCACCTTCGAGCAGCCCACGCCCTGGTCGATCCAGCGCACCACATAACCCAAGATGCCTTGGATGTTGTTGTCGACTTCTTGCTGCTTCTCGGCGTCCGACCAGTTGGCCTGTGCGGCCACGGGGATGGTGAGCAGCTTGTCCATCAAGGCCTGTGCGTCTTCACCCGACTTCTCGATCTCCAGCTGCACAGCGGCCACATTCACTTGGTGATAGTGGGTGGCGTGCAAGGTGGCGGCGGTGGGCGAAGGCGTCCAAGCGGTGTTGGCGCCCGCCTTGGGGTGACCGATCTTTTGCTTGAGCATCTCGGCCATCAGGTCAGGCATGGCCCACATGCCCTTGCCGATTTGCGCACGGCCACGCAGGCCGCATTGCAAGCCGATCAGCACGTTGCGGCGCTCGTAAGCGGCGATCCAGTCGCTGCCCTTGATGTCGCCCTTGCGCATCATGGGGCCGGCCAGCATGGCGGTGTGCATTTCGTCGCCGGTGCGGTCCAGGAAGCCTGTGTTGATGAAGGCCACGCGGCTTTGTGCGGCGGCGATACAAGCCTTCAGGTTGGCCGAGGTGCGGCGCTCTTCGTCCATGATGCCCAGCTTGACGGTGCTGTCGGCCAAGCCCAGCAGCTGCTCCACGCGGGTGAACAGCTCGGCAGCGAAAGCCACTTCGGCAGGGCCGTGCATCTTGGGCTTGACGATGTAGACCGAACCCTTGCGTGAGTTGTTGATCTGCTTGCCGTCGATCTGGCCGTGGCCTTGCAGGTCGTGCAGCGCGATGGTGGTGGTCACCACGGCGTCCATGATGCCTTCAGGGATCTCTTTGCCTTCAGTGCCCCACAAGATGGCGGGGTTGGTCATCAGGTGGCCCACATTGCGCACGAACATCAGCGAGCGGCCGTGCAGCTTGACTTCACCGCCATTGGCACCCGTGTAGACGCGGTCGGCGTTGAGCTTGCGCACAAAGGTCTTGCCGCCCTTGGCGACTTCTTCGGTCAAGGTGCCCTTTTGGATGCCCAGCCAGTTGCTGTAGCCCAGCACCTTGTCTTGCGCGTCCACGGCGGCAACCGAGTCTTCCAAGTCCAGAATGGTCGACAGGGCCGATTCCAGCACCAGGTCAGACACGCCCGCAGCGTCGGTCTTGCCGATGGCGGTGGTGGCGTCGATCTGGATGTCGATGTGCAGGCCGTTGTTGATCAGCAGCACGCTCTTGGGCGCAGCGGCGTCACCTTGGAAGCCCACGAACTGTTCGGCGTTTTGCAGGGTGGTGGTCTTGCCATTGGTCAAAGCCACGACCAGCTTGCCGCCAGCCACGCTGTAGCCAGCGGCTTCTTTGTGCGAAGCGCCTTCGAGTGGTGCCGCTTGGTCCAGGAAGTTGCGCGCCCAAGCAATCACCTTGGCACCGCGCACGGGGTTGTAGCCCTTGCCCTTTTCAGCGCCGCCTTCTTCGCTGATGGCATCGGTGCCATACAGCGCGTCGTACAGGCTGCCCCAACGGGCGTTGGCGGCGTTCAGCGCGTAGCGGGCGTTCAAGATCGGCACCACCAGCTGAGGGCCAGCTTGCGTGGCCAGTTCGGCGTCCACATTGGCCGTGGTCACCTTGGTGTCAGCAGGCACAGGCACGGTGTAGCCGATCTTGTCGAGGTGCGCGCGGTAGGCGGGCATGTCGGTGATCGGGCCGGGGTTGGCGGTGTGCCAGGCGTCCATGTCGAGCTGGATGCGGTCGCGCTCGGCCAGCAGGGCGGCGTTCTTGGGGGCCAGGTCAGAGACGATGGCGTCAAAGCCAGCCCAGAACTTGGCGCTGTCAACGCCGGTGCCAGGCAGCACCTTGTCTTCGATGAAGCGGAACAGTTCGGTGGCGACCTGGAGGCCGTGGACGGTGGTGCGAGCGGTCATGAGTACCTCGTCAAAACAAGACAGGAAGAGGGCCGTTAAGGCAGGTTCAGGGCACGAAAAGGGGTGCGGACACGCAGCGTGCGTGCTTCCCCTCTCTTGCATCACGCCAGTTTATTCGATACTTATCCAATCATTACCAGCTCAGAAAGTCATGGATTTGTGACTTTCGCGCACAAATCCGAACCTTGGGCAGCTGCAATGGACCGTCTCAAGCAGATCGAAACCTTCGTTGCTGTGGCTACCAAAGGCAGCTTGACCGCCGCTGCGGTGGCCGAGGGCGTGGCCCCAGCCGTGATCGGCCGACGCATCGATGCTCTGGAGGCGCGCCTGGGCGTGAAACTGCTGGTGCGCACCACCCGGCGCATCAGCCTCACGCACGAGGGCAGCGCCTTTCTGGAAGACGCCCAGCGCCTGCTGGCC
>JAVLFO010000678.1:0-4078 GCA_046052805.1 Aquabacterium sp.
CTTCATGCTCTTGAGCGACCTGGGCCAGCACACCTTCTTGTCGGCCACCGACATGGCCGACCTGGATCACCACCCTGGCTCAGCCAACCGCGCCCGCTACTTGGCTGCCACCGATGAGTTGCTGCGCTTGCAAGCCGTGCCCACCGACGGCCTGCCGCCCTACGACGACGCCCTGCTGCAGCGCGAATTGGACCTGCTGCCCGACTGGTACCTCACGCAGCTGCGGGGCTTGACCCTCAGCGATGCCGACCGCACCATGCTGAGCAAAACCTTCGCCCTGATCAAGGCCGAGGTGCTGGCCCAGCCCATGGCCTTCGTGCACCGCGACTATCACAGCCGCAACCTGATGGTGAACCCGGCCGAGCCTGCCGCGCGCCCCGGTGTGATCGACTTCCAGGATGCCGTGGTCGGCCCCTTGACCTACGACCTGGTCTCTTTGCTGCGCGACGCCTATGTCATTTGGGACGAAGACATCCAGTTGGACTACGCCGTGCGCTACTGGCAGCGTGCCCGCCAGATCGGCCTGAACGTGCCCGATGACTTTGCCGATTTCTGGCGCCAGTTCGAGTGGATGGGCCTGCAGCGCCACCTCAAGGTGCTGGGCATTTTTGCCCGACTCGGTTTGCGCGACGGCAAGCGCCAGTACCTCGATGACATCCCCCGCGTGTGGACCTACGCCCACCGCGTGGCCTCGCGTTACCAAGGTTTGGGCCCATTGGCGCACCTGCTGGAGCGCGCCGAGGCGGCCCACGGCGGCGTGCAGACCCAGGTCGGCTACACCTTTTGACCCGGTTTTGGGGCCTTGCGGGGGCCCATCACCCAATAAAACTGCGCAAAAAAGCAGCAACAGGCGGATAATGCGCAACCGATGAATCAAATTACCTCACCTGCGGCCGATGCGGCCACGCCGGGCAACGTGCCTGCTGCCCCTTCAGTCGATCCCGTGCCGCCCGCTGCGGCCCAGGCTGCGCCAGAGGCAGTGCCTGAAGCGGCCCCCGAGGCGCCTGCGCGCTTTGACACCCTGCCGCTCGACCCGAAAATCCTGGCCGCCATCGCCTACCCGACGATGACGCCCATCCAGGCCAAGGCCATCCCCTTGGTGCTGGCCGGTCGCGACGTGATGGGCGCTGCCCAAACTGGCACCGGCAAGACCGCCGCCTTCTCGATCCCGCTGCTTCAGAAAATGATGAAGCACGAGAACCCCAGCATGTCGCCCGCCCGCCATCCGGTGCGTGCCATCGTGCTGGCACCCACGCGCGAGTTGGCCATCCAGGTGGCCGACAACGTCAAAACCTACGCCAGCAAGTGCAACCTGCGCTCGGCCGTGGTGTTTGGCGGCATGAACATGAAAGAACAAACGGTCGAGCTCAAGGCCGGCGTCGAGGTGCTGATCGCCACCCCGGGCCGCTTGATCGACCACATCGAGGCCAAGAACTGCAACCTCTCGCAGGTGGAGTACGTGGTGCTCGACGAAGCCGACCGCATGCTCGACATCGGCTTCTTGCCCGACCTGCAGCGCATCTTGAGCTACCTGCCCAAGACCCGTCAGACCCTGCTGTTCTCGGCCACCTTTTCGCCCGAGATCAAGAAGCTGGCGCAGAGCTACCTGCAAGACCCGATCTTGGTCGAAGTGGCCCGTCCGAACCAGACGGCCACCAACGTCGAACAGCGCTTTTACCGTGTCGACGATGACAACAAGCGCCTCGCCATCGTCAAGATCCTGCGCGAGCGCGAGATCAAGCAGTCCATCGTCTTTGTGAACTCCAAGCTGGGTTGTGCCCGCCTGGCCCGTTCGTTCGAGCGCGACGGCCTGCGCACCTCGGCCCTGCACGGCGACAAGTCGCAAGACGAACGCATCAAGGCGCTGGACGCTTTCAAGCGTGGTGAAGTCGACATGCTGGTGGCCACCGATGTGGCGGCGCGTGGCATCGACATCGCGGCCTTGCCAGCGGTGTTCAATTTCGACATCCCCTTCAACGCCGAAGACTATGTGCACCGCATTGGCCGCACCGGTCGCGCGGGCGCCAGTGGTTTGGCCGTGTCGCTGGTCAGTGGCTCTGATGCCCGCCTGATGGCCGACATCGAAAAGCTGATCAAAAAGAAGATCGACGTCGAGACCTTTGAGGTGGAAGCCCGCCGTCCTGAGCGCAGCAGTGACCGTGGCAGCGATGACCGTGGCGGCTACCGCCGTGAGCGCCGCAGCGACGACGACGCGCCAGCCCGTGAGCCGCGCAGCGAAGCCCGCTTTGAGAACCGCTTTGAAGGCCGCTCGGAAGCGCGTGCCGACGTGCGTGCGCCCCGTCCTGTGGCGCCGCGTCGCCCCAGCGACCCTTTCTTCGACAAGCCTTACGAGCCCGATCCTTCGGCCGATCCGGTCTGGGAAGACAAAGCTGCGGCAGCCGCGCCCTCAGGCTCGGGTGTGTCCCGCTTCATCAAGCCCAAGCGCAAGGTCGCGTCCTTGCTGGGTGGCACCGGCACCAGCCGACGCTGATCGCGCCACGCGGACGGCGCCATGCCGTATCTGCGTTTGAAGGCTTGATGCCGTCCCAAAACGCCAAGGCCGTCGATCCGCAAGGGTCGACGGCCTTTTCGCTGCGTCCTCCTTAAGGTGCGCTCACATCGCAAACCTTGCCGGCCAGCGTGGCATGCACTTCGGCCAGCGTCGGCAGTTTGCCCCAGTCCAAGGCTGTGAACGAGACCACGACGCTGCCACCATTGGCGGCCAAGGCCGGGGCCGATGTCAGCGGGGTGGCTGAGCCATTGACCTTCGACAGGCTGACCTTGCCGCGCTTGCTGCTCAGCAAGGTGGGCTTGGCGCCGGTGGCGTAAGTCCAGCCAGCAAGCCATGCGCCCGAGGCCGTGGCCGACTTGTTGACGATCGTCACCTCGGCCGTGAAGGTCAAGGAGTTCGAGTTGACCACCTTGTAGCCGACCGTGCAGGTGGCCGCTGGTGGCGGCTCGCTCTGCGAGGGGACGAGCATGTAGCCCAGGGTCGTAGGCGCGGGCAGCGATGTTTTGCTCATGGTGCCTACGATCACGCCCTTGTCGTTGATGGCCGTGGCGGTATTGAGCTCCCAGCCGTCTGGATTGGCCGCCAGCACCGAGTTCAGATCGACCGCTGTCGTGCCGTTCCACAGCACGGCATGGTCTTTGGCACCACTGCGGCTGAAGGTCCCCACGATTTGGCCTGCGGCATTGACGCCATTGGCCACGCTGCCAGTGCCGTCGAGCGCACCAAGGTCCACGATGGTGCCAGCGCGCCACAAGGTGGCATGTGTGACGGCATTGCCCGTCAGGGTTGAGCGCCCCACCACCAGCCCCGTATCGTTGACACCCAATGCCTCGCTGAACGTGCCTCCCAGCGTACCCAGATCTTGAGCGACGCCATCGATCCATCGTGTGGCATGCCAGCCAGTATTTCCGGCCATGGACGACCCACCGACGATCACCGGGGGTGTGGCGTTGTTGATTGCGTAGGCATCGCCAGCGGTGCTCAGGATCGTTGCGTGGTTGTTCACCCACAACGTGGCGGCCCGAGCTCCATTGAGCACGGTGTTGTTCGGGCCCACGGTGCCCGGCCAAGACGTGCCGACCACTTGGCCAGCTTTGTTGATGCCATAGGCTGCAGACTGGTCAACCGACTCTACGTTGCCGAAAGGCGAAGGCAGCGCCGTGGCGGCCTTGCCGTCCCACAAATAGCCTGCCTGTAGGTTGCGCGACAGGCCGAAGGCCCATACCTCCGTGAAAACAGCCGAGCCTTGGTCATTGATCCCGTTGTAGATGCCACCGCGGTTTCCGAAGCCGGATGCGGCTGGCACCAGCACGGCGTTGTTCCACAGGCAAGCTGGCGAATACATGCTGAATGCCCGGTCGCACTGACCCGCCACCCCGCCCTCGTTGTTGAGGGCCTGCGCGTGTGAAGTGGTGCTGACCCCGTCAGACAAGGGAATCAGTGTGTAGACGGTGGCCTCAGCCACGCTTGTCGTCAAGATGCCTGTGGCGAGCAGGCCGATGCCCAGCAGCGTATTGCGCATGCGATTCCCTGGTAAGTGTTGTTGTGCCGCCAGGGTAGCGAGCA
>JAVLFO010000679.1:0-3879 GCA_046052805.1 Aquabacterium sp.
GTTTTTGCGAGCCTACCCAGGGGCCACGGCCATCTTGGCCAGCAACAGCCTGCAAACGCCTGTGCTGGGCTTGGTTGGCCACAGAGACGATGCCGCGCGCATCGACCCCGATCACCTCGCGCAGCGCTTGCAGCACGTGCAAATGCCTGTGCCCGCCACGGCCTTTGGCATCGACGATGCCATGTCGGTGCTGGGCAGCGCGGTGGCGGGCCCGCAGGCTTTGGCGCGCTTCGCTGCCTCAGCGCCGGCCAACACCGACGACCACCCTGTGGTCACCTACCTCGCGCCGCGCATCACCTATGCGCCAGACTCAGCCCCCGGTGAGCGCTTGCAGGCCGTGTTGGCGGCGTTCTCGGTCAGCCCAGATGAGGTCGTCTCGGCCCAGGGGGGCGCAGCTGCTTGGGCGACGCGACTGCCAGCCTACTGGCGCGCGCGCGACTTGTTCATCCGCTCGGGCGAGGGCGTGCAGCCGTCCAACGATGTGCGCCTCATGCTGCGCCAGGTGCGTGAGCCTTTGCTGGCGGTCTTGCGCACCAGCCCGGACTTCCGCCCGGCCTACTTGCCTTTGGTGGGCATGGCTTCGGCGCTGGGGCCCCTAGACCCCTCGGGTGCGCGCAGTTTGCTGATCGAGCTGGTGCGCCTTCAGCCACGCTGGCCCGAGGCGGCGCAAGTCCTGGTTGAGTTGGACGCGGCCACCCCAGCGGGGCACTGAGCGCCCATCAAAAAGGGGCTCCTCAGAGCCCCTTTGCCGCGCGCTGCGAGCCGTGTCTGTGGATCAGACCCGGTTGCAGCAGCGCATCACATCACCGCTTTGATCGCAGCTGCCACGGCCTTGATGTTGCCGGTGTTCAGCGCGGCCACGCAGATGCGGCCCGAATCGACACCGTAGATGCCGAACTCTGCGCGCAGGCGCTGCATTTGCGCCGCGTTCAGGCCCGAGTAGCTGAACATGCCCTTTTGACGGGTGATGTAGCTCAGGTCGCCTTGCACGCCAGCGGCGGTCAGCTCGTTGACCAGGGCGCCGCGCATGACCTTGATGCGGTCACGCATCTCGGCCAGCTCGTCTTCCCACATCTTGCGCAGCTCCGGGCTGGTCAGCACCGAAGCCACCACTTGGGCGCCGTGCGTGGGCGGGTTGGAGTAGTTGGTGCGGATCACGCGCTTGAGCTGGCTCAGCACGCGGCCGGCTTCTTCACTCGACTCGCTCACGATGCTCAGGGCGCCCACGCGCTCACCGTACAGCGAGAAGCTCTTGGAGAAGCTGGTCGACACGAAAAAGCTCAGGCCCGATTCCAGGAACTTGATGACCACTTGGCCGTCTTCCGCAATGCCATTGCCAAAGCCTTGGTAAGCCATGTCCAGGAAAGGCACCAGGCCACGGGCTTTGATGATGCCGATGACTTCGTCCCACTGGGCATCGGTCAGGTCGTAGCCGGTGGGGTTGTGGCAGCAAGCGTGCAACAGCACGATGGTGCCGGCGGCGGCAGCTTGCAGCGTCTGGGTCAGACCTGCGAAGTTGATGCCACGGTTGGCGGCGTCGTAGTAGGGGTAGGTGCCCACGGTGAAGCCAGCCGACTCGAACAGCGCGCGGTGGTTTTCCCAGCTGGGGTCCGAGATCAGGACTTGCGCATTGGGGCTCAGGCGCTTCAAAAAGTCAGCACCCAGCTTCAGGCCGCCCGTGCCGCCAATGGCTTGGGCCGTCGAGATGCGACCGGCTTTGACCGCAGGGTGATCGGCGCCAAACACCAGGCCTTGCACGGCCTTGTCATAAGCCACGATGCCGTCGATGGGCAGGTAGCCGCGGGCCTTGGGGGCTTCCGACATTTGCTTTTCAGCAGCGGCCACGCACTTGAGCAGGGGCAGCTTGCCCTGGTCATCGGTGTACACGCCCACGCCCAAGTTGACTTTGGCGGGGTTGGGGTCGGCATTGAATTGTTCGTTGAGGCCCAGGATCGGGTCACGGGGGGCCATTTCAACGGTAGCGAACAACGAGGCCATGCAAGCAGTCTCCGGACAGGTGATACAGCTCAAAAAGGGATAAGCTGAATGATTCGACAGACCTGAATTTCGCGCAACACCCCCCAGACCACCTGGATCTGGAGCCTGTTTTGGCAGCTTTTGGCCACCCGTGCGAAATCGGGCAAACCCTTTATTTTATCGAACTGTGACGCGGATGTCTGAGCCGATTGATCTTCACCCTGCTGCGAAGCTGCCAAAAAGTGCCCAACCCCTGGCGATTGCGGCCGAAGGCATCGTCACGGCCGGCTTGGCGGGCACCGAGCACAGCGCCGGTCAATTCGTGCAATTTCCCGACTCGCCCTTCGAGCTTTACCAGCCGTATCCACCGGCTGGCGACCAGCCCACGGCCATTGCACAGCTGTGCGAAGGCATTGAAGACGGTTTGTCTTATCAGACCTTGCTGGGCGTGACCGGCTCGGGCAAAACCTTCACCATGGCCAACGTGATCGCCCGCCAAGGGCGCCCGGCCATCGTGTTCGCGCCCAACAAGACCCTGGCCGCGCAGCTTTACGCCGAGTTCCGCGAGTTCTTCCCGCACAACGCGGTGGAGTACTTCGTCAGCTACTACGACTACTACCAGCCCGAGGCCTACGTGCCTCAGCGCGACCTCTTCATCGAGAAAGACAGCGCCATCAACGAGGCCATCGAGCAGATGCGCCTGAGCGCCACCAAGAGCCTGCTGGAGCGTCGCGACGTCATCATCGTGGCCACCGTGTCGGCGATTTACGGCATCGGTAAGCCCGAGGACTACATGCAGATGGTCCTCATCACCCGGGTGGGCGACAAGATGGGCCAGCGCGACGTGATCGCCCAGCTCATCCGCATGCAATACAAGCGCAACGACGCCGACTTCAGCCGCGGCACCTTCCGCGTGCGGGGCGACACCATCGACGTGTTCCCGGCCGAGCACAGCGAGTTGGCGGTGCGCCTCGAACTGTTTGACGACGAAATCGACTCGATCCAGCTGTTCGACCCGCTCACGGGCCGCATCCGCCAAAAAATCCCGCGCTTCACCATCTACCCCAGCAGCCATTACGTGACACCGCGCGAGCGTGTGCTGGTGGCCATCGAAGGCATCAAGCACGAGCTCAACGAGCGCGTTAAAGAGCTGGTGGGGCAGGGCAAGCTGGTCGAGGCTCAGCGTGTTGAACAGCGCACCCGTTTTGATCTGGAGATGCTGCAAGAGATCGGCCATTGCAAGGGCATCGAGAACTACACCCGCCACCTGTCGGGCGCCACGCCAGGCGCGCCGCCGCCCACGCTGGTGGACTACATGCCGCGCGACTCGCTCATGTTCTTGGACGAGAGCCACGTCATGATCGGTCAGCTGGGTGCCATGTACAACGGCGACCGCTCGCGCAAAACAACCTTGGTCGAATATGGCTTCCGCCTGCCCTCTGCCATGGACAACCGGCCGCTCAAGTTCGAAGAGTTCGAAACCAAGATGCGCCAGGTGGTGTTTGTGTCGGCCACGCCCGCCGCCTACGAAAACCAGCACGCGGGCCAGGTGGTCGAGCAGGTCGTGCGCCCTACCGGCTTGCTGGACCCCATCGTGACCGTGCGCCCCGCCACTCACCAGGTGGACGACGTGCTGCAAGAGATCCGCATCCGCGTCGAGAAAAACGAACGCGTGTTGATCACCACCCTGACCAAGCGCATGGCCGAGCAGCTCACCGACTACCTCACCGACAACGGTGTGAAGGTGCGCTACCTGCACTCCGACATCGACACGGTCGAGCGCGTCGAGATCTTGCGCGACTTGCGGCTGGGCGTGTTCGACGTGCTGGTGGGCATCAACTTGCTGCTGTCTCTTATACACATCTGACGCTGCCGACGACTAGTCGAGTGTAGATCTCGGTG
>JAVLFO010000680.1:0-1819 GCA_046052805.1 Aquabacterium sp.
ACCGTCAGCTGATGGGTGACAACCAGCGCCTGCGTCAACTGTTCGTCGTGGTGCTCGACAACGCCGTGTGCTACTCGCCCGACGGCAGCACCGTGCACGTCACGCATGGCATGGGCACCTCGCTGTCGGGCGACCCCGTCTGGGAAGTGTGCGTGCGCGACGAAGGCATGGGCATCGCACCAGACGAGTTGGCGCAGGTTTTCCAGCGCGGCTTTCGCGGCGAGCAAGCGCGCCACGTGCGTCCCGAGGGCCAGGGGGTCGGCTTGTCGATCGCGCAAGAGCTGGCACGGGCGCATGGGGGCATGCTGGACATCGACAGCAGCGAAGCCGGCACCGAGGTGCATTGCGTGCTGCCCTTGCTTGCAGCCCCAGGAGAGGCGTCATGAGGGTCCTGGTGATTGAAGACGATGCGCGGGTGGCCGACTTCCTGGAGCGCGGCCTGCGCGCCGAAGGCTACCGTGTGGAGGTGTGCCGCGATGGCAACGCGGGTTTGACGAAGGCGCGCGAGCTGCGCCGATCTTGCCGTGAGAGCGACAGCGCTGCCGTGATCGTGATGGACGTGATGATGCCTGGGCGCAGCGGCCTTGAGGTCTGCCAAACGCTGCGCGCCGAAGGCCTGACGCTGCCGGTGCTGATGCTGACCGCGCTGGGCAACGTCGAAGAGCGGGTGCTGGGCCTGCGCAGCGGCGCCGACGACTACCTCGCCAAGCCCTTTGCCTTTGAGGAACTGCTGGCGCGCATCGAAGCCTTGATGCGCCGCCCCGTTCAGTGGGCGGCGCCGACACAAACCCTCGTGGTGGGTGACTTGGTGCTGCAGCGTGACACGATGCGGGTCACGCGCGAGGGGCAAGCTCTCACGCTGACCGCGCGGGAGCTGGGCGTGCTCGATTTGCTGATGGCCTCGCCCGGGCGACTCTTCAGCCGGGAGCGCATCCTTGCCAGCGTGTGGGGAAGCCATGAAGACCCGCTGACCAATGTCGTCGACGTCTACATCCGTCGGCTGCGGGTCAAGATCGACGGCGGGCGCCCGCACTCCATGATCCAGACCGTGCGCGGCCTGGGCTACCGGCTGGAGCCCTCTGGCGACGCAACGCGCTGATCACTTGGCCGCGTAGGGCAGCGAGGAGTGGTGCAACACGATGCGCAGCGCACCCTTGTCGTCCTTCTTGTAGGCCCAGGTCTTGTCGACCGTGGTGCGCTTGCCGTCCTTGTCAGTGATCACGACGTTGCCCATGGTCATGGCCACGTCACCGTGGATGTGGATGCCCTTGTTGAGCACTTCGACTTGCCGCCAGCCCTTGAGTGCAAAGCCCGTGTCCTGAGGAAAGGCCTTGTCACCGCCCACAAAATACGCCAGCGCGCCCTCGCGGGTGGTGCGGAAGGTTTGTGGTGCCGTGGTCAGCGTGGGCTTGAACAGCACGGGTCCCATCTGGTAGCCGTAGGCACCGTCAATGACCTCGGCTGCTGTGGCACGGGCCTTCTCGAAGCCACCCTGCTCGTGATCGCGTGAAATGCGAACCAAGGCATCGCCCCAGGCTTTTTGGGCGGCCAACACTTCGGCTTCGGAGATGGTTGTGTTGACGACCGTCGTGAGCGCATGAGCGCCTGTCGCGGCCAGGAAGCTCAGGGGCAGGGCGCAGGCCAAGAAGGTGGGCGTGAAGCGGGAGGTCATGGTGCTTGGTCGATGTGAGTTGCCAGACTTCACATTCGACCGCGCCAGCTTGTCAGGGGCCTGAACACCGCATGAGCAGCCCCTGACGGGCGCATGAACGCCCGATGACAACGCGCGCTTTTTCAATACGTCTTGTAAGGCAAAAAC
>JAVLFO010000681.1:0-9719 GCA_046052805.1 Aquabacterium sp.
AGATCTACACTCGACTAGTCGTCGGCAGCGTCAGATGTGTATAAGAGACAGGTGCATGTCACCGCATGGCCCAGCAGGATGAACAGCAACTGCCTGAGCCCGAGGGCATCGGCCTCGCACCACAGCGCCTCGGCCTGACACAAAACCGTGTGGCCTGGGTCGGCCACGCTGGCCGATGTCAGTTCACAAACATCGTGCAGCAGCGCAGACAGGTCCAGCAGCGTGACCGGACCGCGGAGGCTCATTTGTGGGGCATGCGCCCGCAAGGTCGCAACGCTGGCCACCCTGAGCATGTGATGCACGGCACTTTGAAGCAGCGCCAGCTGATGCTGGACCTGCGGTGATGGCGGGTCAGGCAACAGCGAGTGAGACAGCCCCAAGATGCCTTGCAAAGGTGTGATCAGTCCCTGCCCCAGCACCACCAATGGATCTGCCGCGGTGAGCGAGTACGGTGATTCGTCCAGCTGAGGGTCCATGGCTCAGGCCCGTTCGCGATCGTGCAGGGACAGCCCTGTCCAACGCTTGAATGCACGACCCAGGCTGCGCAGGTCTGAGAATCCCAAGGCCTGCGCCACCGCCGCAGCCGGCATGCCTGACAGCAGCAGCCACTCCAGCGCGCGCGTGCGGCGAATGGCGTCGAGCATGTCGTGGTAGTTGCGGTTTTCCAAGGCCAGCTTGCGTCGCAAGGTTCGCTCGTTCATGCCCAGGCTTTGGGCCAGGCTGACCAGCGAGGGTGGCGCACTCAGCGAGTCTTGCAGCGCGGCTTCGATGGTCTGGATCAAGTCTGCCTCTGTGACACGGTCGTCACCCACTTTGCGCAAGAACGAGGTGGCCATGCGCCAAGTCGCCAGGCTGGGTGAGTTCATGGCTTGGTCAAGCACCCCCAAGTCAGCGATCAGCCGGTTCTCACGCTGACCAAATCGAACCGGACATTGAAACACCTGCTCGTATCGGGCCAGGCTGGACTTCGGCTGCGACACGAACTCCACGGCCGTCAAACGCAGGCGCTCACCGAGCAAGCTGCGGCCCGACACGACCAGTGAGGCAAACACGCCCTCTACCAGCACGCGCTCGATGCCGATGTCACTCAAGATCGGGAAGGCCAGCAATGAGGCCTCATGGCCCACGCAACGCGTTCGCAGCGACACCAAGCTGCCTGCGGCTTGCTGGTGGCGCAAACCAAACGCCACAGCCTCGCCCAGCGTGGTGCACGAAATGGCGCCCAATGCGATCAAACCCCAAGACAAGACGCGGTGTGCACTGCCCACGATCAGGCCAATGTCGGGATCACCGATCAGCCTGACCAGGCGACACAAGGCCTCGCTGGCTTGCGTGTAGGGGACCCTGACCTTAGAGCGCACCACGGCCAGCAACACATGGCCCATGGCCTCACGGACGTCCGTCTCGGGTATGCCTCGGTCGAGCGCTTCGTCGACCAGATACCTCAAGATGATCGGATCGATCAACGGGTCCATTTCTGGCGAACTCGGGGCGCTCAGCCATGGCTCGCGCGTCCACTCCACAAATGCACTGCGGCGGGGTCCATCAGGGTCCATCAACATGGCAGCTTCACCCGAGCGACCTGCGAGCAGCCGATGGGACCGAGCCAGTCCAACGCTTGAAGGCGCGCCTGAAGCTGCGAACATCCGCAAAACCCAGCGCCTGAGCGACCTCGCTCACGGTCGATACATCGCTGCCCAGCAAGCCCAAGGCCTCGCGTTGGCAGACGCGGTCACTGATGGACTGAAACGTGGTGTTTTGCTCCGCCAGCTTGCGCCTGAGGGTGCGCACGCTCATGCTCAGGGCCGAGGCCACCGCAGGCAACTTGGGTGGCGAGTGCAGCTCGGCAGCGAGCATGCGCTCGATGGTTGAGCACAAATCGGACTGCACCCTTGAGCTGCCATGCACTGCCAACATCTCGCGCATCTGAGCGTGAACCACCGCATCGGCGGTGGCAATGGGCTCGCGCAACATCGCAGGCGAAAACACCAGATCGGCCGCCATCTGATTGAAGAGCACAGGCGCCCGGAAGTAGGCGATCAAAGAGAGATCATGCGACGCGCCCGCGTGGGGCAAATGCACGATCTGCGGGCCAAAGTCTGAACCGACGACATCGCGCATCAACTGCGTCAATGCGGTGAAGCATTCCTCCAGCAAAAAGACAGCCAGATGAGGGTCGCCGAGATCGCAACTGGCTCGCAGACGCAGTGATCCATCTGCGCTCGTGACGGCGCTCAAGCACAAGGCCGTGCCCAGCGCATGGGGCTGCTCGGCGATCAAGGCCAAGGCCTGATGAACAGACTCGCACGTTGCCACCCCAAGGCCCAGCAAGCCACTGGACACCATCGTGCGCCTGCGACCCACCATGTGCCCCAAACAGCCACTGGGCATCAGGTGGCGCGCACGGCTGACCAAGGTGCTGACCTGCCTGGCGGAAAGCTGGAAGTCAGGTTCATCGATCTGATGGGATGTGATGCCCATGCCGCGACACACAGAGTGATGTGCGTGCCCTTTGTCTGCCAAGACCTCCAACAGGTGGCGCATGGCAACAGGGTTGATCACCGGCGCTTTGAGCATTCGACCGCAAACCACATGAGTCACAAGGTGTTAAATGATGCCCCGCATCCACGGAGGCACCACCCCCATCTGGATGGGAACGCGCCAAGAATGGCCGCAACAGCGCCCCTGCGCGTCCACCTGGACGCTCGAACAGCAGCCCAAAGCCCTCAAAAGGGATGATTTGGCGCCATCAAACCCGAGGCATAGGCTGTACAGCCAAATCATTGACCCAATGAACGCCCATCCGTGTCCGACTGGGTGTGCCGTTGTGCGCGCTCGGGGGGCGAAGCGCCGGCATCAGCTGCGGCGCAGGCGCCACCACAGCACCGAATCCACAGACACCAGCCCCGCGCCAAACACCGCCAAGCCAGCGGCCAAGACACCCCACAGGTGGTGGTCTTTCAAGGCGGCAGGCGCCAGGTCGGGGTAGCTGATCACGGCCATGGCATTGACGAAAAACAGGCCCACGGCGGCAGGCCGCGTCATCAAGCCCAAGGCCAGCAAAGCAGAAAAGCCCAGCTCACCGCCCGTGCCCATCCAGGCGGCCAATTCGGGTGGCAACAAGGGCACGTGGTATTCCTCGGTGAACAAAAACAGCGTGGCGTCCCAGTCAGCCACCTTGGTCAGGCCGGACCTGAAAAACACCTCGCACAGGTAAAGCCGAGCGGCCAACAGCGCCAGCGCTTGAGGCCAGACCTCGATGCGCAACCATTGCATCCCCCAACGGTGCACCCAGCGTCGCGATCGTGCCGCCAATGAGGCATCAACGGGCGGGGTGCTCAAAGCATGGGGTGACAAGGCAGAGGGTTGGGACACGGCAGGCTCCTGGGGTGACAGATGCCTGTTGGTCGAGCCCAGCGGCCCTTTCTTACAGTGGCCTCAAACCGGCGGATCGTCTCGCTCGGGCGGCCCCTCGTCGGGGCGCGAGGCAAAGCCCTTCACCGCCCGCCGGATGAAGCCCAGCTGGCCACCGAAGTTGCGGCAGCTCTCGCACACCCAGGTGTGCATGCGCAAACGTGTGCGCTCGCCCACGCCCAAGGCACGGTCTTCTTGTTCAGACAGCAAGCGGGTGGCTTGTTCGCAGTTCAACATCACAAACCTCCCGATGCAGCGCCAGTGCCGTGGGCAAACCAGCGCTGGTCCAGGCACTCACGCAAGCGCAAACGGGCGCGGTGCATGAGCACGAAAAAATTGCTGCTGCTCACGTTCACGGTGCTGCAAATCTCGTCGGTTTCAAAGCCCATGTACTCGCGCATCATGAACACGCGGGCTTGGGCGGGTGGCATGCCGTCCAGGCACACCTCTAGCACGGCCCAGAACTGTTGTTGCTCCAGGCTGGCCTCCGGGCAATGCCAGGCCTTGGGCGCGCTGTCTTGCAGCCAGTGGCCTTTTTGGTCGAACAGGTCGGACATGGCCGCGTCCTCGTCGTCCTTCATGACGCTGGAGGCATCGACCACGCGCTGCTTGTGGCGCAGCACATCAGCGATCTTGTTCTTGAGGATGGCAAACACCCAGGTCTTGATGGCCGCACGGCCTGCGAAGCGCTGGGCGCCACTCCAGGCCCCGGCCAAAGCCTCTTGCACCGCGTCCTCGGCCAGGTGCCGGTCGCTCAGGTGCAGGTGAGCGAACTTGACCATCTGCGTGCGCAAGGCATTGACAAAGGCGGCATCGCCCATGCCCTGCCCGCCCGCAGGAATGGCAGAAGCCGACGCACTGCGAGGAGCAGCATCGTCGGCTTCGTCTGAGTTGGGTGCAGCGGCTGTGTGCGACATCGGGGGCGGGGTCATGCCAATCAGCCCCCAATGTAGCGCCAAGGCTCAGTGCGCGTCAGGCACTGGCTCGAAATCGACCTTGTCGCGCACCGCGCAGCCTGGGCAGGCCCAGTCGTCGGGGATCAACTGCCACGGCGTGCCAGCTGGAAAGCCATCGTGTGGCTCACCTTGGGCTTCGTTATAGACATGATCGCAGTTCGGGCAACGGTAACGCATGGGATCAGGCCTTTGCAGAGGGGGCCGCCTGGGCGCACTGGGCGGCAAAGTCAGCGTACTTGGCCGTCAAGGCTTCGCGCTTGCCGGGCTGGAAGCTGATGCGGCTCAAGTCACCTTTGTAATGGGCGATCACGCGCTTGTTCATCAGGGCAAACCACAGCGGTGGGAAGTACGCCAGGGTGATCATGCCGGCGTAGCCAGAAGGCAGCTGCGGGCTGTTGTCGAAGTGGCGCAGGGTTTGGTAACGGCGCGTGGGGTTGGCGTGGTGATCGCTGTGGCGCTGCAGGTGGTACAGGAACAGGTTGGTCACGGTGTGGTTGCTGTTCCACGAGTGCTCTGGCTCGCAACGCTCGTAGCGGCCATCGGCGTTCTTGCGGCGCAGCAGGCCGTAGTGCTCCAGGTAGTTCACCACTTCCAGCAGCGAGAACCCGTAGATGGCCTGGATGATCAGGAAAGGCAAGGCGACCCAGCCCAGCACGGCCAGCAAACCGCCGAACAAAACCACCGACATGGCCCACGATTGCAGGTTCTCGTTGTCAGTGCTCCACACGCCCTTGTTGAAGCGCTTGAGGCGTTCGGCCTCCAACTCCCACGACGAGCGCAGGCTGCCCATCACGGTGCGCGGCCAGAAGGCCCAGAAGGTTTCGCCAAAACGCGAGCTGGCTGGATCTTCAGGCGTGGCCACGTTCTTGTGGTGGCCGCGGTTGTGTTCTACGTAGAAGTGGCCGTAGAAGGTGGGCGCCAGCGAAATGCGGGCCAACCAGCGGTCGAGCTTGTCTTTCTTGTGACCCAACTCATGCGCCGTGTTGATGGCCACGCCGTTGATGATGCCCACGCTGATGGCCAGGCCCAGCATGGCGTACCAGGGCATGGGCATGGTGGCGGCCATCCAGGCGCCGGCGATGGTCACGCCGATTTGCAAAGGCACGAAGGCGTACAGCACCCAGCTGTAATAGCGGTCGGCGTCCAGCGCCTTGAGCGCTTCGTCGGGCGGGTTGGCAGCGTCTTCACCGAAGACCCAATCGAGGACCGGCAAGATGATGTGCACCAGAGCCACAGCAAACCACAGGCTCCAAACGGACTGGGTCTGCCAATAGATGGCGAGCATGGCCGCGCCGATCATGGGAATGGCGGGACCGAGCAGCCAGAGGTAGCGCTTTGGGTCGGCCCACTTGGTGGCCGCGGGGGGTGTCGCGAGGGTTGCGTTGGACATGGACTGAACTCCTTCAAGTGCAACCAGTGTCGATAATTTCACCCTTTGGCGGAAGCCTTCAGCGTCCGCTCGACCATTGCGATACGCCTGCCTCACGTTCGCGTATACCCGCACACTTGCAGGAACACGCCGGGTTTTCATCGCTGTTTTGCCTTACCAAACGGCTGCGCCCCGTTGAACAATGCGGCATCTCTGCTGGACATTCAAATGAACGCTCGCGCCCTGGTCATCTTGACCGCCTTGATCTCACTTTGGAGTTTGCCGCAGCTCGCGCAAGCCGCGCCAGGCCTCTGCGCCACGAGCGGCCCGACATTGGCAGTCTCGCCCAGCGGCAGCACCTCGGGCAAGGACTCCAGCCGCATCCAAGATGCCATTGATGAGATGTCCAGCTCGGCCAACGGCGGCACGGTGGTGCTGGCTCCGGGCACTTACCTGCTGGCCTTGCGCCCCCTTTGGCTGAAGTCAGATGTGACCTTGTGCGCACCCAAAGGTGCCACGATCAAACGGCGCGACGGCTCGTTCGGCGACTTGCTCAAAACCATGGGCACCTGGAACCGTGGCGTCGACAACGCCGCCATCGTCAACATCACCTTTGACGGCGGCCCCATCGTGCTCAGCGGCAGTGGCTTGCGCGTGGAGTCATCGACCTTTCAAAATGTGAACCGAACCGCCAGCGAAAAAGCCAACAACGCCAACAACTTCGGCCGCATGGGCATTTGGTTGATCGATGTGCGGCGTACACAGATTGTTCGCAACACCTTCAGGAACCTGGAGTACGGCGGCATTTTTGGCCACAGCGTCTCCGATCAGAGCGCCATCACTGACAACACGTTCGAGCAGGTGTACGAGCCTATCCACCTGTTTTGCCCCCAGAAAACAGAATTCAGTCGCAACACGGCCAGCGGCATTGGCCGCATGGGCATTGAGCTCCAGGTGGTCTTCCCTGGCAACGTCGAGAAAATGCCCCCGTGCGAGACACTGGACGGCATCTCGATCCACCACAACCACCTGCGCGATTGGGTGCTGACGCCCAACAAGGAATTGATCACGGGTATCTCGACGGAGCGACTCAAAGACAGCTCGGTGCACCACAACACACTGACGTGTGGCGCCGGCTGCAACAACCTGGACCCCACCGTAGCCAGCATCGGCATCGAGTCATCGACACGCGGGCAGAGCATGGCCACTTACAACACCATTCGGGGCTTTCATGGTGGCATTGTGATCAACGATGCCGACGAATTGCTGATCAACCGCAACGCCATTTACGATTCGACCATTGCCATCGACAAAGCGGGCAATGAGCCTGTGAGCAAGACCCTCACCATCGACCACAACCTGATCGCCAATGCCCGATGGAAAGGCATCCAAGGCGCGTGGCAGCTGGTCAACAGCTTGACGATCACCAACAATTTGATCACCCGCAATGCAGGCAAGTGGGCCAGCGACAACGCCCAAAGCGGTGACGGCTCCTATGCCGCCATCACCGTGGGCAATCTGTCACCCAGCAGCACGCGCACCACCGACATCGTGGGCAACACCATCGCCTTCAAAGGCAACAGCACCTCGAGTCAAGAAATGCGGGGGATCATGCTGGTCGGCGTCAAGCCCAACATCAGCATCCGCGACAACTGGATCGGCTGGAGCGGCCCCGCTCAGCAGCCACTGCACGGCTTGGGCCTCACGATCAACACCAACGACAGCAGCAAAGGCGTCGCTCTGGCGAACAACGTGTTCCAGAACTTGCTGAACATCTCGGTGGGCTGGGAGTGCAAGTACAGCGCTGGCACCAACACCGCCATCAACATGCTGCCCAACACGCTCGGTCAGCAATGCACCAAGCCGCTGGCTGACCCACACCAGCTGCTGATTCCCACGACCGTTGCATCAGCCACCCCCCTCAGCACCAGCAACGGGGCGCCGGCCAGCGCGGTCTTCGGTAAGAAACTCGAAGCCAAGGTGCCGCCCGGCTACAACGTCAAGGCCTGGTTCGCCGGCGATGGCCAAAAGGGCACAGGCAATGCCGCCACCTATTGGTACGACACAGACACCGATCGCACCGCCTCGGTGGTCTTGACGGGCCCCCATGGCGCGACGTCCACCGTCGATGTCCCTGTGCGCCCCTGACATCAAAAAACGCGAAATGGCGGCGTTTGAATTCACAAACCCGGACTTCTGCGGGGTGCGCGATCCGCCCGGACATGGCATCGTGAGCAACTATGGACAGCCTTAGCCTGATTTTGGACGACATGCACTTTGACGGTGTCGTGTTCGCTGCCACCCACAACACCGCGCCCTGGGCGTGGCAGTTGGCGACACCCGGCTTGGCGTGCTTCCACATGGTCACCTTGGGCCAGGCCTGGCTGGTGCGTGACGGCGAAGACCCCGTGCTGCTGCAAACGGGCGATTTGATCGTGCTGCCTGCGGGTGGCTTGCACGCCGTACAAGACAAGCCGCAAACGATGGCGGTGCCCGAGGACCTGCTGCCGCACATGATCCAGTCAGACACCCATGCGCGCACGCACGGCGGTGGAGGCACCCCCTGCCACCTCATCAGTGGACATGCGCGCTTTGATGTGGACATGGCCGCCCCCTTGATCGCCGCATTGCCACCCTTGATGCATGTGCGTGGCTTGGGCGAGGCGCCGCCGCCCTGGCTGGCGGTCGGTTTGCAGTTCTTGGCACTGGAGGTCTCGGCTCAACGGCCTGCGCAACAAGCCATCATCAACCGCATGGGCGATATCTTGTTCATGCAGTGCATCCGTGACCACGTCGAGACGGTGCCTGAAGCCTCCGGCAACTGGCTGGCCGCACTCAAAGACCGGGCCTTGTCAGCGGCCTTGTCGCACATGCACCGCGAGCCCCGCCACAACTGGACCGTGCCAGAGCTGGCGCAGAAAGCGTGCTTGTCGCGCTCGGCTTTTGCCGATCGATTCACACAAACACTGGGCGAGCCACCGCTGACCTACCTGACCCGCCATCGCATGCGGCTGGCCGCGCGGCAGTTGGGTGGATCAACCCTGCAGGTGAGCAAGGTCGCCGACCTCGTGGGCTATGCCTCGGAGGCCGCCTTCAGCCAGGCCTTCAAACGAGAGTTTGGCGTCTCGCCCACCACCTGGCGACAGCAACGACAGCCTGCGCTCCCCCCCATTCAGGCCCCCTCTGCGTGAGTGTTTCCACGGTGGCTGAAGGGAAGCGTGCTCGCTACCCTGGCGGCACAACAACACTTACCAGGGAATCGCATGCGCAATACGCTGCTGGGCATCGGCCTGCTCGCCACAGGCATCTTGACCACAAGCGTGGCTCAGGCCACCGTCTACACTTTGATACCGTTAACAGACGGGGCCCTCAGGTCTTCACAAGCCCAGGCCATCAACAACGTGGGCGTGGTGGTGGGACAATGCGACTCGGGGCGCGACATGTATGTGCCCGCTTGCATGTGGAACAACGCCGTGCTGGTGCCAGACGCAACCATCCACAGGACCCGCGGCGGCATCTACAACGGCATCAATGACCAAGGCTGGGCTGTTTCCACGGCGGTATGGGCCTTCGGCCTGTCGCGTTACCTCAGGGCAGCCTATTTGTGGGACGGCAAGGCCGCCACGGAGCTGCCTTCGCCTCTCAGCAACCTGGAGAAGGTTGACCAGACTGCAGCCTACGGCATCAACAACGCTGGCCAAGCGGTTGGCGAAACTTGGCCAGGCACCGTGGGCCCGAACAACATCGTCGACTCTGGATCCTCGACCGCCACCTTGTGGGTGAACAAACAAGCAACAATCCTGAGCACATTGGGCGGCACCAGTGGCACAGCCTACGCCATCAACAACGCCACACCCCCGGTGATCGTCGGTGGGTCGTCCATGGCCGGAAATACTGGCTGGCATGCCACACGATGGATCGATGGCGTCGCTCAAGATCTGGGCTGTCTCTTATACACATCTGACGCTGCCGACGACTAG
>JAVLFO010000682.1:0-3311 GCA_046052805.1 Aquabacterium sp.
CCCAAAGAGAGATGCAGGCAACTCACTTTTAGGCGCGAGGCACCAGCTAGCGCAACTTCTGCTGTGCAGCGTGAGCGGCCGGTCAACCCTGAACAGTAGCGCGCTGAGTGGCCAAGGCTTTAGAAGCCGCGCAGCAGTTATTCGAGAGCGCCGGCGATCGACCCAGAGCTGTCCTTCGTTGTGCCGACTAGGCTGCCCGAAACCTGACGTTCGTCGCTGGGGCAGGCTGGAGGCAGCTGAGGCTGCATTGCAAGCCGGGGGCATCCTGACGAGTGAGACAGTGGGGCCGCGTCTGGTGGCGCCGTTGCAGCTTGGTTCTAAGTCGGTGCGAAGACGCAATTGATGCGTCCTAAAAAAATTGTCGACGCGCTCGAACTGCCGCCGACAGAAGAAGGCGAGCCCTGAGGAGCGACCTGTTGGTGCAGAAGGAACCTCGCCTCATCGCCCGGCGTTCAAGTGGCCGGCGGGGCTCAATCCTCGAGCGCGATCAGCTCCGCCACCGTCTGCCGCCGCCGGATTTGGCGCGACACGTCGCCATCGACCAGCACCTCGGCCGCCAGCGGCCGAGTGTTGTAGTTGGAGCTCATTGATGCGCCGTAGGCCCCGGCGTCGTGGAACACCAGCAGGTCGCCGACTTCGGCCGGCGGCAGCGCACGGGCTTGCACCTCCCCGCCGGCGTCCTGCGTGAACACGTCGCCCGATTCGCACAGCGGGCCGGCGACCACGCTGGGTCGCGGCGCGTCCCGGCCGGCCGCGTCCGCGCGCGCGACGAGGCTGATCGCGTGGTGGCCGCCGTACATCGCAGGGCGCACCATGTCGTTGAAGCCGGCGTCGCACAGAACGAAGTGGTTGCCGCCCATGTCCTTGACGGCGCGCACCTCGGCCAGCAGCGCGCCGGCCTCGGCGACGAGGAAGCGGCCGGGCTCGATTTCCAGTCGCAGCGGGTGGCCCAGCTCGTCGGCCAGGCGGCGGCGTGCGTCGTCCCACAGGTTGAAGTAGTGGTCGGTGTCGACGACGGCGTCGCCGGCGCGGTAGGGGACGGACAGCCCGCCGCCGGCCGAGATGGCACTTACGTCATGACCGCGCGCGACGACCTCGCGCACGTGCTGCACCATCGCGTCGCACACCTGCGCCAGGTGGCCGTAGTCCACGCCCGAGCCGATGTGCATGTGCAGGCCCACCAGCCGCAGGCCGTGACGGGCGATGACCTCCAGCGCGGCCGGGATGTCGGCCGGCCAAATGCCGTGCTTGCTGTGCTCGCCGCCGGTGTTGGTCTTGCGGCTATGGCCGTGGCCGAAGCCGGGGTTGATGCGCAGCCACACGCGATGGCTGGCGGCGTGCTGGCCCAGGTGCGCGCCGAGCTGATCGAGCATCGCCACCGAGCCGGCGTTGACCGGGATGCCATGCGCGGCAACCAGCGCCAGCGTGGCGCCGTCAATCACGTCGGCGGTGAACACGATGCCGGCGTGTTCGTCGCGGGCATCGTAGCCGGCGTGCAGCGCGCGCTCGATCTCGCCACCGGAGACCGCGTCCACCTGCACGCCCAGGCGCCGCATCAGCCTCAGCAGGTGCGTGTTGGAGCAGGCCTTCTGCGCGAAGCGCACGGTGTCGAACCGGCGCAGGCGCTCGATGCGGGCGCGGATGGTGCCGGCGTCGTAGACCCACAGCGGCGTAGCGTGCGCGGCGGCCAGGGCGTGCAGGCGTTCGGGCGTGAAGGTGGCGGGGGCGGGGTGTTGCAGCGTCGTCATGGCGCTATGGTGTGCTTCGACACCATATCTGTCCAATGCTTTGAGTTCGCAATTTCATGCAAATTTGATATGGTTGCCGGATGCTCTCTTCGCTCACCCACCGCCACGTCGAGGTCTTCCGCGCGGTGATGACCGCCGGCAGCGTCACCGGTGCGGCCGCGGCGCTGTTCACCTCCCAGCCCACCGTCAGCCGCGAGCTGTCGCGCATGGAGTCGCTGCTGCGCCTGGCGCTGTTCGACCGCGTGCGCGGTCGGCTGCAGCCCACGGCGCAGGCGTATGCGTTGTTCGAGGAGGTGCAGCGCTCCTACGCCGGGCTGGAGCGCGTGGCCGACACCGCGCTGCGGCTGCGCCAGTTCACGCAGGGGCAGTTGTCGCTGGCCTGCCTGCCGGCTTTTGCGCACGCCTTGCTGCCCGGCGCCTGTGCGCGTTTCCAGGCGGCGCACGCAGGCGTCAGTGTGTCGGTCAATCCGTACGAGTCGCCGCTGCTAGAAGAGCGCCTGGCGGCGCAGGCGCATGACCTGGGCGTTGCCGAGCACGACGGCGCGCTGGCCGGCGCGCAGGCCTCGCTGCTGCTGGAACTCGACGAGGTGGCGGTGCTGCCTGCCGGCCATCCGCTGGCAGCGCGGCACCGGCTGGCGGCCTCCGACTTTGCCGGCCATGCGTTCGTCAGCTTCCACCCGCGCGACCACTACCGGCAAAGGGTGGACAAGGTGTTCGCCGAGGCCGGCGTCGACCGCCGGCTGGCGGTGGAGACCGACAACGCGGTGGCCGTCTGCGCGATGGTGCGCCACGGCCTGGGGCTGGCCATCGTCAACCCGCTGACCGCCCTGGCGCTGGCGGGCGAGGGCGCGAGCATCGTGGTGCGACCGCTGGCATTCCAGATTCCGTTCCGGGTGTTCGCGGTGCGGCCGGCGCATCGGCCGAGCAACCCGCTGGTGGCGCGCTTCCAGGTCGCGTTGGCGGCCGAATGCGCTGCGCTGGGCAAGGCGGTGGCGCGCGCATGGGGCGGCGGTTCGCGGCGGCCGGCTTGACGGGCCCACCGCGAAGAAGGCTTCAGCCGGCCTGGCGCGCAGTACCGGTCATCACGTAGACCATGTAGGCCTCGGGCGCGCCGCCCAACAACGACAGGCCGGTCATGCCCAGCACAGACGGGCCTAGAACACCTCGTCGATCCAACTGGCCGGCAAGGCACCTGTCCAACGCTAGGTGCGCCATCATCGCACCGGGGGCTTGCTGTTCGAACCTCTCACCGACTTCTTTGTCGTACGGAGCACATGGCGTATGTGGGCCTGACCGCAATCGGCAGCTTTGACTGTCTAGCAGCCAGTGGTATCGCGTCGTCGAACCTCTGCAACGGTTCCGCCCGCTCATCTCAAGCCGGACCGACCTGTCATGATTGGGTCGCGGTCAGCAGTTATTGAGTGGCAGGTTTCAGCCTTATGCGGACATCGGTTGACCAACTGAGCCGCCTCTTGTGGCTTCGCGCGCTCATGCGCGAACGACGGCAACCTGACTCCACGAGGTCGTGTAAGCGGGCGTCCTCCGCTCTTGCTTCATCGCCCA
>JAVLFO010000683.1:0-2489 GCA_046052805.1 Aquabacterium sp.
CCTATGGCGGGCGCACCATCGTCAAGGGCTTCACCGGCACCATCCTGCGTGGCGACAAGGTGGGCCTGGTCGGCTCGAACGGCGCGGGCAAGACCACGCTGCTCAAGATGATCCTGGGTGAGCTTCAGCCCGACAGCGGCACGGTCAAGCAGGGGGCCAACCTGAGCGTGGCCTACTTCGACCAGATGCGCGACCATCTGGACCTCAACGCCACGCTGGCCGACTTCATCAGCCCAGGCAGCGAGTGGATCGAGATCAATGGCTCGCGCAAGCACGTGATGGGCTATTTGCAAGACTTTTTGTTCTCGCCTGCCCGTGCCAACTCGCCCGTGCGCACCCTCAGTGGTGGCGAGCGCAACCGCCTGCTGCTGGCCCGCTTGTTCGCCAAGCCCAGCAACGTGCTGGTGCTCGACGAACCCACCAACGACCTTGACATCGACACGCTGGACCTTTTGGAAGACCTGCTGGCCGAGTACCCCGGCACCGTGTTTTTGGTCAGCCACGACCGCCGCTTCCTCGACAACGTGGTCACCTCAACCCTGGTGGCCGAAGGCGAAGGTGGCTGGCGCGAATACGAAGGTGGCGTGCAAGACTGGCTGATCCAATCGCAACGCGCTCAGGCGTTGGCTGCGGGCAAGCCAGGCGCTGCCGCGATCGCCACGGCAACCAAACCATCGGCCCAGGCAGACTCGCGCACGCCAGTGGCCCCGGCACCCGCAGCGCCAGCGCAAGCAGCCAAGCCCAAAAAGCTCAGCTTCAAAGAGCAGCGCGAGCTGGATGAGCTGCCCGCCAAACTGGCAGGGCTCGAAGCCGAGCAAAAGATCTTGGGCGAGAAGCTGGCCGACCCCGACATTTACAAGCGCGAGCCCCAACAGGTGCCCGTGATGCAGGCGCGCTTCGAGGCCCTTGACGAAGAACTGTTGACCTTGATGGGGCGCTGGGAAGAGCTCGGCGCGCGCTGAGGCTCAGGCGGCCGGCGAGCCAGCGGCGGCGGCCTTAAACCGCTGTCATCAATTTGCTGGCCGGCACCGAAAACGCGGCCGACGCGAACAACTCGGCGCTGGCCGCTTCGGGGTCTTCGCACAGCAAGACCTTGTCGACGGTGCTGGCCAAGCGGCGCGTATCGGCACGCAACACACGTTGCTTGACCGAGGCGATTTGCGTCGGGTGCATCGAGAAGCTGCGCAAGCCCATGGCCAGCAACAGCTCGGTGAAGGCCGGATCGCCCGCCATTTCACCGCACACACTCACGCCCTTGCCAGCGGCACGCGCCTGGCTGATGGTCGAGTACAGCAGCTGCAACACCGCCGGGTGCCAGGGGTCGTACAGGTGGGCGACGGCCTCATCGGCCCGGTCAATGGCCAGCGTGTACTGGATCAGGTCGTTCGTGCCGATCGAGACAAAATCGAAGTGCTTTAGAAAAATAGGCAGCGTCAAAGCCGCCGCTGGCACCTCGATCATGGCGCCCAGCTGGACCTCACCAAACGGCTTGCCCGAGTCCATCAATTGGCGGCGGGCATGCGCGATGTTGTCCAGCGTTTGCGTGATCTCGCGCTGGCTCGCCAGCATGGGGATCAGGATCTTGACGGGGCCATGGTGAGCAGCGCGCAGCAAGGCGCGCAGCTGGCGCCTGAACATGCTGGGCTCTGACAAGCTCCAGCGAATGGCGCGCAAGCCCAAGGCTGGATTCAGCACCGACTCGTGTCGCAGCTCGCTCGATGACAAGCCTTCCAGGGGCTTGTCGGCGCCGATGTCGACCGTGCGGATCGTGACGGGCAAGCCCTTCATGGCCTCGACAGCGCGCCTGTAGGCGTCGTACTGCTCTTCTTCATCAGGCAGGTTGCCGGCCCGGTTCATGAACAAGAACTCGCTGCGGAACAGGCCCACGCCCACGGCACCGGCTTCCAGCGCCCCCGGGCCGTCTTCGGGCATCTCGATGTTGGCCACCAACTCCACGCGCTCACCATCGAGCGTCACGGCCGGGGTGTGGCGCAGACGGGCCAGGCGTGAGCGCTCCAGCTCGCTTTGGCGCTGGCGGAAGCGGTACTCCTCGAGCACGATGGGCGAGGGGTCGACGATCACCAAGCCCGCATCGCCATCGATGATGATGCAGTCGTCTTGCCGGATCAGGTTGCTGGCTTGGCGGGCGCCCACCACGGCTGGGATGTCCATGCTGCGCGCGACGATGGCCGTGTGCGAGGTCTTGCCGCCCACATCGGTCACAAAGCCCGTGAACACGCTGCGCTTGAAGCTGAGCATGTCGGCCGGCGCGATGTCGCTGGCCACCAGCACCAAGGGCTCATCACCGCCAAAGTCGCGGCCATTGCGCCCGGCCTCGGGCACCGCCGATGGCAGGCCACGGCTGAGGCTGCGCAGCAAACGCTCAACCACCTGCTCCAGGTCGGCCTTGCGCTCGCGGATGTAGGCGTCTTCCATCTCGTCGAACTGGCGCGCCAACACCTCAAGCCTGTCTCTTATACACATCTGAC
>JAVLFO010000684.1:0-3177 GCA_046052805.1 Aquabacterium sp.
CCAGGGGGCTGGTATCCGCGCTAAAGTCTGAGCATGACCCTGGCCACCGATGCTGCTGCCGCCTCCTTTGCGGCCCTGACCCACAAGCTCGACTACCTGGACGAGGCCGACACGCGCCGCGTTCGCGAAGCTTACCGTTTTGCCGATGAGGCCCACTTGGGCCAGTTCCGCGCCAGCGGTGAGCCCTACATCACCCACCCGATTGCCGTCGCCGGCCTGTGCGCGGACTGGCAGCTCGATGCGCAAGCCATCATGGCCGCGCTGATGCACGACGCCATGGAGGACTGCGGCGTCACCAAGATCGAGTTGATCGAGCGCTTCGGCGCCCCCACGGCCGAACTGGTCGATGGCCTGACCAAGCTCGACAAGCTGCATTTCTCGACCAAGGAAGAGTCGCAAGCCGAGTCTTTCCGCAAGATGCTGCTGGCCATGGCGCGCGATGTCCGCGTCATCTTGATCAAGTTGGCCGACCGCTTGCACAACATGCGCACGATGGCGGCGATGGTGGCGCACAAGCGCGCGCGCATCGCCCGCGAAACGCTCGACATCTACGTGCCCATTGCGCACCGCCTCGGCCTGAACCAGACCTACCGCGAGCTGCAAGAGCTGTCTTTCCAGTACATCAACCCGTGGCGCTATTCGGTGCTGGCCAAGGCCGTCAAGAAGACGCGTGGCAACCGGCGTGACCTGGTGGAGCGCATTCAAAAAGACGTGGTCAGCGCGTTTGACGACGCCACCATGCAGGTCGAGGTCTATGGGCGCGAAAAAACCATCTTCTCGATTTACCACAAGATGATCGAGAAGAACCTGAGCTTTGCCCAGGTCAGCGACATCTTTGGCTTTCGCATCGTGGCCCGTGAGCTGCTCGATTGCTACCGCGCTTTGGGCGTGCTGCACCAGCTCTACAAGCCGCTGCCAGGGCGCTTCAAAGATTACATCGCCATCCCCAAAGCCAACGGCTACCAGTCGCTGCACACCACCTTGGTGAACCCCGTAGGCACGGCGGTCGAGTTTCAGATCCGCTCGCAGGCCATGCACGCGGTGGCCGAGAAGGGCATTGCCGCGCACTGGATGTACAAGGAAAGCGAAGGCTCTGACAAGGACGCCTCGCCTCAGCAGGCTGCGGTGTGGCTGCAATCGCTGATCGACATCCAGCATGAAACGCGGGACTCGGCCGAGTTCTTGGAGCATCTCAAGATCGACCTGTTTCCGGAGTCGGTGTATGTGTTGACGCCCAAGTCTCGCATCGTGGCGCTCCCGAAGGGCGCGACGCCGGTGGACTTTGCCTATGCGATTCACTCGGGTGTGGGCGACCGCTGTGTGGCCGCCAAGGTCAACGGCGAGCACGTGCCCTTGCGCACCGAGCTGCGCAGCGGCGATGTGATCGAGATCACCACCGCCCCGAGCGCCAAGCCCAACCCGAGCTGGTTGAACTTCGTCCGCACAGGGCGCGCACGCAGCAAGATCCGCAGCTACCTCAAGAACATGGAAGCCGAGGAGTCTTTGGACCTGGGCGAAAAGCTGCTGGTGCAAGCGCTGCGCGCCGAGGGCTTGACGATGCCGCCGGGCACCGAAGAGAGCGAGGGCGCGCAAGGCGTGTTGTGGCAGGCTTTGATCCGCTGGGGCGGCAACCGCAGCCAGTCCGAACTGCTGATCGACATCGGACTGGGCCGAAAGATCGCCACCATGGTGGCCAAACGCTTGGCACAGTTGATGGCAGAGTCGGGCGAACGCCCAGATGCCTTGACCCTGACTTTGGGCCGCTTTGCGGTCGATGCGCCCAGCCAGGGTGCCGTGATGATCGACGGCAGCGAAGGCGCCACGGTGCAGCTGGCACCGTGCTGCTGCCCGATCCCGGGCGATCCGATCGCGGGCTACCTGGGGCGTGGCGAGGGGCTGGTGGTGCACACGCAGACCTGTGGCGTGGGCAAGCGCTTGTTCGAGCGCGACAGCGAACGCTGGATCGACGTGGGCTGGTCTGACGAACCCACGCGCCTGTTCGAGACCGTGATCAAGGTGCTGGTGGCCAATGGCAAGGGCGTGCTGGCGCAGGTGGCCGCGAGCATCAGCAGCGCTGAAACCGACATCACCCACATCGAGATGGGCGATGAGCGCTTGGGCGAAACCGCCGAGCTGCGCTTGACTTTGTCGGTGCGAGACACCGACCACCTGGCCGAGGTGATGCGCACGCTCAAGCGCTGCGCGGTGGTCCTCAAGTCCGAGCGTTTGTGCCCTTGAGCCAGTCAGTGGCTGGTGGGTGGGGCAGGGTAGACGACCTTGATCACCTCCAGCCGCTCCAGCCCGCCGGGCGTCATGAGCTGCACCTCGTCGCCCTCGCGTGACTTGAGCAAGGCCCGCGCGATGGGCGATACCCAGCTGACTTCACCTTGCAGGTTGTCGACCTCGTCGATGCCCTTGATGGTGATGGTGCGGCTGACACCGGCGCTGTTCTCATACGTCACCGTGGCCCCGAAAAACACCTGGTCGTTGCCATGGTGCTGGGTCGGGTCGGCCACTTCGGCAATGTCCAAGCGTTTGGTCAGGAAGCGGATGCGGCGGTCGATTTCGCGCAGGCGCTTTTTGCCGTAGATGTAGTCGCCATTTTCGGAGCGGTCGCCATTGGAGGCGGCCCAATGCACGATCTCGACCACCTTGGGGCGCTCGGCATCGATCAAGTTGATCAGCTCGGTGCGCAGGCGGTGGTAGCCCGCCGGCGTGATGTAGTTCTTGCCGCCTGCGGGCAGTGGGGGCAGCGCGAGGTCGTCGTCATCGTCGCTCTCGGTTTCCTTGGTGAAGGCTTTGCTCATGCGGCCATTTTGCCCAATGTCGATCCAGGGTGCTCAGGCTGCGCGCCAAAGCGCCACTTCGTCACGCCCACACGTTCTTTGTGCGGCCGAGGGCATCAGATTGGGGCGCACATCTCGCAAAAATGAAATCACTGCCGATAACAGAGCAACCGCCGGATCGGACAGGCCGGCGTTGTGAGACGAAAGGCGAGAGATGTCACAGGTGATCCCCCTCGGGCCAGGCGCATGCATGCTGACCACACGCGAAGCGGCATTGCGCTTGGGGGTGTCTTTGCGGACTGTGCAATTGTGGGTCGAGGCCGACATCTTGCCGGCCGCGCGCACCCCGGGCGGGCACCGACGCATTCCGTACAACGCCGTGGAGGCGCTG
>JAVLFO010000685.1:0-1626 GCA_046052805.1 Aquabacterium sp.
GACCAGCGCCGGCCGCACCCTGCCCCTGGTGGGTGACGAGGTGCCTGCACACCCCGATCGCATCGGCATCTACGTCAGCGAGGCCATGGTGGACCTGTATGGCGCACGACCCGGCACCACCTTGATGCTGCCCCTGCGTGCCGGCCAAAGCCCCGTGCCCGCCTGGGTGCGCGGCGTGTGGCGAGACTACGCGCGCCAGCAAGGCGCCATCGTGATCGACCAGGTGGACTACCAGCGCCTCACGGGTGACGCCACCTTCAACGACCTGGCCCTGTGGCTGGCCCCCGAGGCCCGCACCAGCGAGGTCCAACAAGGCATTCGCCAAGCTGCCGATGCACAGGGCCTCGATGGCGCCCTGCTGAGCTTTGCCGAACCGCGCGAGATCCGCCAGACCACGCTGCGCATCTTCGACCGCAGCTTTGCGGTGACCTATTGGCTGCAGGCCGTGGCCATTGGCATCGGCCTGTTCGGCACGGCCGCGAGCTTTTCGGCGCAGGTGCTGGCGCGGCGCAAAGAGTTCGGTCTGCTCAGCCACCTGGGCCTGACGCGCACGCAGGTGCTGGGCATCGTGGGCGGCGAGGGCGCTGCCTTGACCACGGTGGGCGCGCTGCTCGGCCTGGCCTTGGGGCTGGCCGTGAGCATGGTGCTGGTGCACGTGGTCAACCCGCAGAGCTTCCATTGGACGATGGACCTGCTGCTGCCCTGGGGCCGCTTGGCCTTGTTGTGCGGCAGCGTGGTGTTGGCCGGCACGGCCACCGCCTTGATCGCGGGGCGTGCGGCCGTGGGCAGCGATGCCGTGCATGCCGTGAAAGAAGACTGGTGAGACCTGTATGACACGCTTGACACGCCCCATGCCGACGCCGCCATCGGCCACAGCCACGCGCCGCCAATGCCTGCTGACGCTGGCCGCTTGGGCCGCATCAACGTCGACATCGCCCGCAGCGGCGCTGGCCGCATCACCCCACACCGCGCCGCGCCTGGCACCGGCCACCATCGACCCCGGCCACACCTTGCGCTTCCCGCAAGACTTCGGCGCGCACCCGGCCTTGCGCACCGAGTGGTGGTACCTCACCGGCCAATTGCAGACGGCCAGCACAAAGGGCGCTGCGCCGCGCACCTTCGGCTTCCAGGTCACCTTCTTTCGCTCGCGGGTGGACGCGGCCGCCGACAGCCGCAGCGCCTTTGCCGCCAAGCAACTGGTGTTTGCGCACACGGCCTTGACCGACCTGCAAGGCCAGCGCCTGCTGCACGACCAGCGCGCCGCGCGCACTGGCTTTGGCCTGGCCGATGCCACCGAGGGCGACACCCACGTGCACCTGCGCGACTGGACCTTGCAGCGCAGCGGCCCGGCCGAGCGCAGCACCTACGCCACCCGCATCCAAGCCCGAGAACACGCGCTCGACCTGCGCTGCGTGCAAACGCAACCGGTGCTGCTGCAGGGCGAGGCTGGCTTTTCTCGCAAGGGCCCGCAACTGGCGCAGGCCAGCCACTATTACTCGCAACCGCACCTGGCCGTGCAAGGCGCGCTGACGCTGCAAGGCCAGGCCATGGCGGTGCAAGGCCGCGCGTGGCTTGACCACGAATGGAGCGAAGCCCTGTTGGACGCCGATGCCGTGGGCTGGGACT
>JAVLFO010000686.1:0-3005 GCA_046052805.1 Aquabacterium sp.
GCCGCAGCCATGGCCGAGTTGGCGGCGCCAGATGGGGCAGGCGCCGAGGCGCCACGTCCGCCGCCACCCTGGCGCTCGTTGCGCGCTGCTGGTTTGAAGCCGTTGTCGCGCGCAGCTCCAGCACCTTTCGGCCCCGTGGCCGCATCGAGCTTCATGGTCAACGAGACACGGTTGCGGGCCAAGTCCACCTCCAGCACCTTGACCTTGACGATGTCGCCCGTTTTGACCACCTCGCGCGCATCGGTCACGAACTTATTCGACAACTGGCTCACGTGCACCAGGCCGTCTTGGTGCACGCCCAGGTCCACAAAGGCGCCAAAGGCGGCCACGTTGCTCACCGTGCCTTCCAAAATCATGCCCTCGATCAGGTCTTTGATGTCATTCACACCGTCTTGCAGGCGCGCCACTTTGAAGTCCGGGCGCGGGTCGCGGCCGGGTTTTTCCAGCTCGCTCAAAATGTCTTGCACGGTGATGACGCCAAACTTTTCATTGGCAAACAGCTCGGGGCGCAGGGTTTTGAGCATGTCGGCGCGGCCCATGAGCGCGGCAATCGGCGTGGCCGCTTTGGCGATGATTTTTTCCACCACCGGGTAGGTCTCGGGGTGCACGCCGGTCATGTCCAGCGGGTTGTCACCCCCACTGATGCGCAAAAAGCCTGCCGCTTGCTCAAAGGTCTTCGCGCCCAAGCCGGCCACATCCATCAATTGCTTGCGGTTGCGGAAAGCGCCATTGGCGTCGCGCCAGCGCACGATGCTGTTGGCCACCGCCGTGCTCAAGCCCGACACGCGCGAGAGCAGCGGCGCCGAAGCCGTGTTCAGGTCCACACCCACGGAGTTCACGCAATCTTCGACCACGGCGTCCAGCGTCTTGGCCATCTCGCTTTGGTTGACGTCGTGCTGGTACTGGCCCACGCCAATGCTCTTGGGGTCGATCTTGACCAGCTCGGCCAAGGGGTCTTGCAAACGGCGGGCGATCGACACGGCACCGCGCAAGCTCACGTCCAAATCCGGCAACTCTTTGCTGGCGAACTCAGAAGCCGAGTACACCGATGCGCCGGCCTCGCTCACCACCACCTTGTCGATGGCTGCGCCCGGCGCCAGTTGCTGCAGACGCTTGATCAGGTCGGCGGCCAGCTTGTCGGTTTCGCGGCTGGCCGTGCCGTTGCCAATGGCGATCAGGTTGACGCCGTGGGTGGCGCACAGCTTGGCCAGGGTGTGGATCGAACCCTCCCAGTCCTTGCGCGGCTCGTGCGGGTAGACCGTGCTGGTGTCCAGCACCTTGCCCGTGTCAGACACCACCGCCACCTTCACGCCGGTGCGGATGCCAGGATCCAGCCCCATTACCACGCGCTTGCCAGCGGGCGCGGCCAGCAGCAAATCGCGCAGGTTCTCGGCGAACACCTTGATGGCCGTGGCCTCGGCCGACTCCCGCAAGCGCGAGAACAGGTCGCGCTCCAGGCTCAGGCTGAGCTTGACCTTCCAGGTCCAGGCAATGCTTTTGCGGATCAGGTCATCACACGCGCGCTTGCCATGGCTCCAACCCAGGTGAACGGCGATGCGCCCCTCGGCCATGGTGGGCTTGCCCGGCACGACCTCTTCATCCAAAGCCAGCTTGACGTCCAAAATCTCTTGCGTGCGGCCCCGAAACACCGCCAAAGCACGGTGCGAAGGCACGGTGCGAATGGGCTCGTCGTAGTCAAAGTAATCGCGGAACTTCGACACGTCGGGGTGGTTTTCGTCCTTGCCGTCCATGCGTTTGGACTTGAACAGGCCCTCGCTCCACAGCCAGTCGCGCATCTTGCCCACCAAGGCAGCGTCTTCGGCCCAACGCTCTGACAAGATGTCGCGCACACCGTCCAACACAGCCAAGGCGTCGGCAAAACCGCCTTCGGCATTGATGAAAGCCGCAGCCTCCAACTGCGGCTCCAGCGTGGGGTCGGCAAACAGCTTGTCGGCCAAAGGCTCGATGCCAGCCTCGCGGGCGATCATGCCCTTGGTGCGGCGCTTTTGCTTGAAGGGTAGGTACAGATCTTCCAGCTCCTGCTTGGTCGGCACCGACTCAATGGCCGCACGCAATTCAGGCGTGAGCTTGCCCTGCTCGTCAATGCTCTTGAGCACGGCGGCGCGGCGGTCTTCCAGCTCGCGCAGGTAGCCCAAGCGGGCCTCCAGATCACGCAGTTGCGTGTCGTCCAGGCCATCGGTGGCCTCTTTGCGGTACCGCGCGATGAAGGGCACCGTGGCCCCTCCGTCCAGCAATTGCACGGCAGCGTTGACTTGGGCGGGGCGAACCTTGAGTTCGGCCGCCAGTTGCATCAGGATCTTGTCCAAGGTGGGCCCTTGCAGAAATGTCGCGAAAGGGGCGCAGTTTGCCACGGCCCCTGCCCTCAAGCCGGTGGGCCCAGGCGCTTTGCAATCGTCGACAATACGCAGCTTCAACGTTGTCTGCACTGCCCCGCCGCACCATGGCCCTGATCCCCTACTTCCTGCCCAAATCCGTCCTGTTCAACCTGGATCCGGAGGCCGCGCATGACCTGACCATCGGTGCCCTGGCCCGCCTGCAAAACACGCCGCTGGCCTGTCTGTGGGGCGCCAACCGCGTTGAAGACCCCGTTGAGATCGCCGGGGTGCGCTTCCCCAACCGCATCGGCATGGCCGCAGGCTTGGACAAAAACGGCCGCGTGATCGATGGCCTGGGCGCCATGGGCTTTGGCTTTGTGGAAGTGGGCACAGTCACGCCGCTGCCGCAAGACGGCAACCCAAAGCCTCGCATGTTCCGCTTGCCCAAGGCAAAGGCGCTGATCAACCGGCTGGGCTTTAATAACCACGGGCTGGAAGCCTTTGTCCGCAATGTGCAGAAGTCCGCGCTGCGCCAGGCAGAGCACCCGGCCCTGCTGCTGGGTTTGAATATCGGCAAAAACGCCGCAACCCCCATTGAAGACGCCACCACCGACTACCTGCGCTGCCTGGACGGCGTGTATCCGTTTGCAGACTACATCACTGTCAACA
>JAVLFO010000687.1:0-3641 GCA_046052805.1 Aquabacterium sp.
GCCTGGTGCCAGGCGCGCACCTCCATATTGCGCTGTGAGATGGCCAGCAGCGCGCACTTCTTGACCGAGCGCGATGAGGCGGCCGCCTTGTTCGCCAAGCGCACGCAGTGGCTCATGGAGCACTTCTACCGGCACATGCGGCAAAAGCACCACGTGTTGATGAGCACCGAGACTGACGCCAAAGGCAAGCCCAAACCAACGCCGGCAGGCGGCCAATGGAACTTCGACCACGACAACCGCAAGCCCTGGCCCGGCACACCGGCCGAGCCTCTTGACTGGCGCACCCCGCACGACCACAGCGCCTTGTGGGACACCATCGTGACCAGTGGCGTTGGCAGCTTTGGCAAGCCACAAGCTGATCAACTGGCCTGGCCTTTGAACCGCGCGGAGGCCTTGCAACACCTTGAAGCTTTCGTCACCCAAGCCCTGCCGCACTTTGGCGACTTTCAAGATGCACTCACGCACAAGGGCTGGCGCCTCTTCCACTCGCTGCTGTCGTTTGCCTTGAACGTGAAGATGCTGTCACCGCTGGAGGTGGTGCGCCGCGCCGAGCTGGCTTGGCAAGAAGGACAGGTCTCGCTGCCCGCCGCTGAAGGCTTCATCCGCCAGATCCTGGGTTGGCGCGAATACGTTCGCGGCGTCTATTGGGCGCACATGCCCGGTTACGACCAGCACAACGCCCTGGGCCACACCCTGCCCTTGCCCGCTTGGTTCTGGTCAGGCCAGACCCGCATGGCGTGCATGGCGCAAGCCATTGGCCAGTCGCTGGACCAAGCCTACGCGCACCACATCCAGCGCCTCATGGTGATCGGCAACTTCGCGCTGCTGGCCGGCGTCAACCCGCAAGAGGTGCACCGCTGGTACCTGGGCGTCTACATCGATGCGTTCGAGTGGGTCGAGCTGCCCAACACCGTGGGCATGAGCCAGTTCGCCGATGGCGGCCTGCTGGCCACCAAGCCTTATGTGTCGAGCGCGGCCTACATCGACCGCATGGGCGACCATTGCAAAGGCTGCCACTACCAAAAGAAAGAGCGGCTGGGCGAGCGCGCCTGCCCCTTCAATGCCTTGTACTGGGACTTCCATCTGCGCCACACCGACAAGCTGGCCGGCAACCCGCGCATCGGCATGGTCTACCAAACCCTGCGCAAAATGAAGCCCGAAGACGTGGACGCCCTTCAAGCCAAAGCCGCCGAGCTGCGCAAGCAAATCGACCAGCTTTGACCGGCTGTGATCAACGCTTGAGCCGGTAGCCTGTTTTGAAGATCCAGCCCACCACGCCCAGGGCCGCCACGGTGAACAGCAGCGTCATGCCCAAACTGGTGGCCACGTCCACATCGGCCTTGCCCAAAAAGCACCACCGAAATCCGCTCACCAAATACACCACCGGATTGAAGAGCGAGACGGTTTGCCACACCGGCGGCAGCATCTTGATCGAGTAAAAACTGCCGCCCAAAAACGTCAGCGGCGTGATGATCAACAGCGGCACCACTTGCAGCTTTTCAAAATTGTCGGCCCACAGCCCGATGATGAAGCCCACCAGGCTGAAGGTCACCGAGGTCAAGACCAGAAACACCAGCATCCACACCGGGTGCGCGATCTGCAAGGGCACGAACAAGCCGGCGGTGGCCAGGATGATCAGCCCCAGCACAATGGACTTGCTGGCCGCCGCGCCCACATAGCTCAGCACAATCTCGGTCGGCGACACCGGCGCCGACAGCAACTCGTAAATGGTGCCCGCGAACTTCGGGAAGTAGATGCCAAACGAGGCGTTCGAGATGCTCTGCGTCAGCAGCGACAGCATGATCAACCCCGGCACGATGAAGGCGCCATAGGGCACGCCGTCTACCTCCTGGATGCGCGAGCCAATGGCCGCACCAAACACCACAAAATACAGCGACGTCGAGATGACAGGCGACAACACGCTTTGCATCAAGGTGCGCCGCGTGCGCGACATCTCAAAGCCATAAATGGCGCGGATGGCGTTCAGGTTCATGCTCATGTGTTCGCCTCGACCAGGTCAACGAAGATGTCTTCGAGCGAGCTCTGGGTGGTCTGGATGTCGGTGAAGCGGATGCCCGCGTCGTTCACGGCTTTGAGCAGGCCGGTCACGTCCATGTGCTCATCGACCGCGTCGTATTGGTAGCGCAGCGCCAAGCCATCGGCATCCAGGCTCAGCCCCAGGGCCGCCAAACTCGGGGGCAAGGCAGCCAGCACCTGCGGCAAGGTCAGGCTCAGCTGCTTCTTGCCCAGCTTGCGCATCAGCTCGTCTTTGCCTTGCAGCAAAAGCAACTGCCCCTTGTTGATGACGCCGATGCGGTCGGCCATCTCTTGTGCTTCTTCGATGTAGTGCGTCGTCAAGATGATGGTCACGCCCGACTGCTGCAGGCGCCGCACCAGCGCCCACATGTCGCGGCGCAGGTTCACGTCCACGCCAGCGGTGGGCTCGTCCAGAAAGAGGATACGGGGCTCGTGCGACAAGGCCTTGGCGATCATCACCCGGCGCTTCATGCCGCCCGACAAGGTCATGATCTTGCTGTCCTTCTTGTCCCACAAAGACAGGTCTTTGAGCACCTGCTCGATCAACGCCGGGTTCTTTGCTTTACCAAACAGGCCACGGCTGAAGCTCACCGTGTTCCAGACCGTCTCAAAGGCATCGGTCGTCAGCTCTTGCGGCACCAGGCCGATGAGGCTGCGACTTTGGCGATAGTCTTTGACCGAGTCAAAGCCACCCACGGTGACGCGGCCTGCGCTGGCCGTGACGATGCCGCACACGATGCTGATCAGCGTGGTTTTGCCCGCGCCATTGGGGCCCAACAAGGCCAGGATCTCGCCCTGGCGGATGTCGAGGTTGACGCCCTTGAGCGCCTCAAAGCCAGACGCGTAGGACTTGGACAGGCCCTTGACCTCGATGATGTGGGGCATGGCTGAGTGGGTGATCCAATGGTTGACCGAAGGGTGGCGGCCAGCATAACAGTGCGGCAAAAGCCCGTATCCTGTGGCCTCTTCACCTTACAAGAGACATGAACATGGCGTGGTTGATTCTGGGTCTGGTGGTCTTTCTGGGTGTGCACTCGGTGCGCATCGTGGCCGATGGCTGGCGAGCCAACACCATCAACCGAGTGGGCGAAGGACCTTGGAAAGGTGCGTACACCCTCCTCTCCTTGCTAGGTTTTGCATTGATCGTGTGGGGCTTCGGGCAAGCGAGGCAGGCGCCCGTGGTCGTGTGGCAGTCACCGACAGGCATGCGCCACGCCTCCGCCCTGTTGACGCTGATCGCCTTTGTGTTCCTCGCCGCAGCCTACGTCCCACGCAATGCCATCAAGGCCAAGCTGCACCACCCCCTGGTGCTGGGCGTGAAGGTGTGGGCGCTGGCCCACCTGCTGGCCAATGGCCGCCTGGCCGGCATGGTGCTCTTCGGCGCTTTCCTCGTCTGGGCCGTGCTGCTCTTTCGCAGCGCGAGGCAGCGTGACCGTGCCAACCCGCCGCAGCCTGTGCATGCCACGGCAGCGGCGACAGTCCTGACGGTCTTGCTGGGTGGGGCTGCCTGGGCCGCCTTCGCCTTCTGGGGACACCTGAAACTGATCGGCATCTCGCCCTTGGGCGTGTAAAACATGAGCCTCGGCCCCACCCCCGCCTTCTGG
>JAVLFO010000688.1:0-5739 GCA_046052805.1 Aquabacterium sp.
TCAGGTCGGCGGCATGGACGTCGTCGCCCAGGCCCTTGAGCGCCGCACCGCGCAGCAGCTTGCCCTTGTTGAAGCGGCCTTCGGGGTCGACCTTTTGCTTGTAGGCTGTGAACTTGGCCATCTCGTCGTCCGTCATGAACTCGAGCTTGGTGATGCCGATGCCGTGCTCACCGCTGATCACGCCGTCCAGCCGCCGCGCCAGCGCCATGATGCGGGCCACCGCCTCGTGCGCGGTCTGCAGCATCTCGTAGTCGTCGCTGTTGACGGGGATGTTGGTGTGCACGTTGCCATCACCGGCGTGCATGTGCAGCGCCACCCACACGCGGCCACGCAGCACCTGCTTGTGGATGCGCTTGAGCTCTTCCAAGATGGGCGCCAGGGCCGCACCGTTGAAGACTTTGCTCAGCTCTTCACGGATCTCTTTTTTCCAGCTCATGCGCACCGCCCAGGTCTGCATGAGGTTGAAGACGGTGTCGCCTTCGGTGGGGGTGTAGGCGCCGTTGGTGTGCTGCTCGTAGCCCAAAGCCACGAGCTGACGCGTGACCGTGTCCAGCGGGGTGTCGATGTGGTCGTGCAGGAACTGCCAGCGCGCGCGCACCTGGGCCAGCAGGGCTTGCGCGGCCTGCACCTTCTCGGCCAGCTGCTCGGGGCTGGGCAGCTCAGACGGGTCATCGGCTTTGCCCAAGGGCAAATTGCCTGTGGCGAAGAAGGCGTCGAGCGCGTCCAGCAAGGCCAGCTTGTTGCGCATCGACAGTTCGATGTTGATGCGCTCGATGCCCAGCGTGTACTCGCCCATGCGTGGCAGCGGGATCACCACGTCTTCGTTCACTTTGCAGGCGTTGGTGTGCTTGGCAATGGCGGCGGTGCGCTTGCGGTCGGCCCAGAACTTCGTGCGGGCGTCGGCGCTGACGGCCACAAAGCCTTCGCCCGAGCGGCCATTGGCCAGGCGGATGATTTCGCTGGTGGCGCGCGCCACGCGGTCCTCGTCGTCGCCGACGATGTCACCGAACAGCACCATTTTGGGCAAGCCGGAGCCGCCCACATTGCGCTTGCTCTTGGTGGCGTAACCCACGGCCTTGAGGTAGCGGTCGTCGAGGTGCTCCAAGCCCGCCAAGATGGCGCCGCCGGGCTGCTTCATCTCTTCGAACATGAAGTCTTTGATGTCGACGATCGAGGGCACGCACTCGGTCGGGTTGCCAAAGAATTCGAGGCAGACCGTGCGCACGTGCTTGGGCATGCGGTGCACGACCCAGCGCGCGCTGGTGATCAGGCCGTCGCAGCCTTCTTTCTGGATGCCGGGCAGGCCCGCCAGGAACTTGTCGGTGACGTCCTTGCCCAAGCCCTCTTTGCGGAAGGTGCTGCCGGGGATGTCCAGGCGCTCGGTGCGGATCGGCGTCTTGCCATCGGCCTCAAAGTAGCGCAGCTCGAAGCTGGCCATGGGGATGTCGTGGATCTTGCCCAGGTTGTGGTCCAAGCGGACCACATCCAGCCATTTGGCGTCTGGCGTGACCATGCGCCACGACGCGAGGTTGTCCAGCGCGGTGCCCCACAGCACGGCCTTTTTGCCGCCGGCGTTCATGGCGATGTTGCCGCCCACGCACGAGGCTTCGGCCGAGGTCGGGTCCACCGCGAAGACGAAGCCTGCGCGCTCGGCCGCATCGGCCACACGCTGTGTGACCACGCCTGCGCCCGTCCAGACGGTGGCCACAGGCTGGGCCACGCCCGGCAAGGTCACCATCTCGACTTCGGTCATTTGCTCGAGCTTTTCGGTGTTGATCACCGCGCTCTTCCAGGTCAAGGGCACTGCGCCGCCTGTGTAGCCAGTGCCACC
Organism: Aquabacterium sp.; assembly: GCA_046052805.1. GTDB lineage: Bacteria > Pseudomonadota > Gammaproteobacteria > Burkholderiales > Burkholderiaceae_C > Aquabacterium. The sequence continues at coordinate 1,832 of JAVLFO010000688.1, forward strand.
CCCACGCGGGATGATGGTCAGGCCCAACTCGACGCAGCCCTTGACCAGGCCGGCCATTTCTTCTTCGGTGTCGGGCGTGAGCACGACGAAGGGGTACTCGACGCGCCAATCGGTGGCGTCGGTCACGTGCGAGACGCGGGCCAGGCCGTCGAACTTGATGTTGTCGGACTTGGTGACTTTGCCCAAGGCCTTCGTGGCGCGGGCGCGCAGCGCGGCCAGCTCGTCAAACTGCGTGGCGAAACGGTCGACGGCGGCGCGGGCTGCTGCCAACAACTCGCCCACATGGCCGTCACGGGCCGCGTCTGACGAAGGCGTGCGGCGTTTGTCGACCTCGCCCAGGCGGTGGTGCAGGGCGTCGATCAACTGCGCGCGACGCTTGGGGTTGTCCAGCAGGTCGTCTTGCAGATAGGGGTTGCGCTGAACCACCCAGATGTCGCCCAGCACTTCGTACAGCATGCGGGCAGAGCGGCCCGTTTGGCGCTCGGTGCGCAACAGGCTGAGCACTTCCCAGGCGCGTTGGCCCAGCAGGCGCTGAACGATTTCGCGGTCTGAGAAAGACGTGTAGTTGTAGGGGATCTCGCGCAGGCGAGGCTGGCCGTGAGCCTCGGCGGCCTGGGCGGTCATGTGGGTCAACTCGGTGGGTGCGTTCATGAGGGCGCCAGACGCGAATTGGCCGGATTTCTGAAAGAGCAAAGCAGCTGGGGCCGTGATGGACACCCAGGCACCGCAGCGGGGGGAGTGGTTTTCGCGCCTGAGGCGAGATGTTAACGCAGCAGGTCATGCCCTTGAGCAGAAAAGGGCACTTCTGAGGGCCTTGTGGCAGCGTTTGCCGCCACCTTGAATCGCTATGCTGAGCACGTACCCGCACCACAGCCGCACCCCATGACGACACCTGCTGCCCCCGCTGCCCATCGCGACACTTGGCCCTATCCCTGCTGGATCGCCCACCGTGGCGCGGGCAAACTGGCGCCTGAAAACACCCTGGCGGCCTTCCGCTTGGGGGCAGAGCATGGGTTCTCGATGTTCGAGTGCGACGTCAAACTCAGCGCCGACGGTGAGCCGTTCTTGCTGCACGACGCCGATTTGGAGCGCACCACCAACGGGCAAGGCCTGGCGGGCGAGCACAGCTGGGATGTCCTGTCGCGCCTGGATGCCGGCAGCTGGCACGGCCGACCTTATGCGGGTGAGCCCTTGCTCCGCCTGGAAGCCCTCTCGCGCTGGCTGCAAGCCTTGGGCTTGATGGTCAACTTAGAGATCAAGCCCACGCCGGGCGACGAGGTTCGCACGGGCCAGGTCGTGGCCGACCAGGTGGCCAAGTTGTGGGAGCAGGCACATGTCAAACCCTTGCTGAGCTCGTTCAGCGTCGAGGCGCTGCGTGCCGCACAAATGGCCCAACCCGATTTGCCTCGCGCCTTGTTGCTGGACCGGTGGCAGCCCGATGGCGTGGCCCAGGCCAAGGCCTTGGGTGCGCAGGCCTTGGTGGTGCACCAAGCGTTTTTGGATGAAAAGCGCATTGACGCCATCCACGAGGCCGGCCTCAAGGCCTTGACTTACACCGTCAACGACGCATCCCGCGCCAGCACCTTGTGGCTCAGTGGACTCGATGGCTTGATCACCGACAGCGTCGATGTGTTTGAACCGCAAGCGCGCCTGGGTGCCAACCCTGCGCGTTTGATGATGGCTGCTGAGGCAATGACGGCTTGACGCGGCACAGCCGTCTCAGCCTGCCAAGGCCTTGAGCAGCTTGTCATGCACGCCGCCAAAGCCGCCGTTGCTCATGCACAGGATCTGATCGCCGGGCCTGGCCGCCTTGACCACCTTGGCGACCAAGGTGTCGATGTTGTCGGCCACGACGGCGCGCTCGCCCATTTCGGCCAGCGCTTCATGCGCGTCCCAACCCAAACCGCCGCTGTGGCAAAACGCCAGGTCAGCTTCTTCGAGTGACCAGGGCAGCAGCGCCTTCATGGTGCCCAGCTTCATCGTGTTGGACCGGGGCTCGAACACCGCGAGGATGCGGCTGTCGTGTCCCACCTTGCGGCGCAGCCCATCAACCGTGGTGCGGATGGCAGTGGGATGGTGGGCAAAGTCGTCGAACACCGTGACGCCGCCCGCCTCGCCCTTGCGCTCCAGGCGGCGTTTGACGTTGGCGAATTGGCCCAAGGCCTCGCAGGCCTGTTGCGGTGTCACGCCCACGTGCTCGGCCGCAGCAATGGCGGCCAGCGCGTTCATTTGGTTGTGTTCGCCCAGGAGCTGCCATTCCACGCGGCCCACCAGCACACCGGCCTTCAGCACGTCAAAAGAATGGGGCTCGCCCCGTGCCCGAAAGCCTGGCACGTCGCCGCGCACACCAAAGCGCGCCACGTCGCTCCAGCAGCCGCGCGCCAGCACGCTTTGCAGCGCTTCTTCGCGGGCGTTCACCACCAAGCGCCCTGAGGCCGGCACGGTGCGCACAAGATGGTGGAACTGCGTTTCGATGGCGGCCAGGTCGGCAAAGATGTCCGCGTGGTCGAACTCAAGGTTGTTGAGCACGGCGGTGCGCGGACGGTAATGCACGAACTTGCTGCGCTTGTCGAAAAACGCGGTGTCGTACTCATCGGCCTCGATCACGAAGGGGTGGCCGCTGGCCGGACGCGTGGCATCGGCCGTGTCGCCCAGGCGGGCTGAGACGCCGAAGTTTTCGGGCACGCCACCGACCAGGAAGCCGGGCTGTTTGCCGGCAAACTCAAGAACCCATGTCAGCATGGATGTGGTCGTGGTCTTGCCGTGTGTGCCGGCCACCGCCAGCACATGGCGCCCTTGCAGCACGTTCTCGCTCAACCACTGCGGGCCGCTGGTGTAGGGCAGGCCCGCGTCCAGAATGGCTTCCATCAAGGCGTTGCCGCGTGAGACCACATTGCCCACCACGAACAGGTCGGGCTTGAGCTCGAGTTGCTCAACGCCCCAGCCTTCGATCAGGTCGATGCCCAGGGCGCGCAACTGGTCGCTCATGGGGGGGTAGACGCCGGCGTCGCAGCCGGTCACGCGGTGGCCGGCTTCGCGGGCCAGTGCAGCCACGCCACCCATGAAGGTGCCGCAGATGCCAATGATGTGGATGTGCATGAGGGTCTTACAGTTGCCGCAAGGCGTTGGCGGCCGCGGCCAGCGTGTCGGCGATGTCTTGTTCGGTGTGGGCAGCGCTCACAAAACCAGCCTCGTACATGGCGGGGGCGAGGTACACACCCTGGTCCAGCATGAGGTGGAAGAAGCGGTTGAAGGTGTCGGTGCCTTTGGCCATGACCGCTTGGTAATGCTGAGGCAGGTGGTCGGCAAAGAAGAAGCCGAACATGCCGCCCTGGCTGTCGGCCGTCACCGTCACGCCCGCTTTTTGGGCGGCGCTTTCGAGGCCGCGCACCAGTTGCGTGGTGCGCTCGCCCAGACGGTCGAAGAAGCCGTTTTGGCTGATCAGATTCAGGGTGGCCAGTCCGCACGCGGTGGCCACTGGGTTGCCTGACAAGGTGCCTGCTTGGTAGACCGGGCCGAGCGGCGCCAGCTTGGACATCACGGCGCGCGAACTGGCAAACGCCGCCAGCGGCATGCCGCCGCCAATGACCTTGCCGAACACGCTGATGTCTGGTTTGAACCCGGGGATGGCCTGGGCGTAGAGGCTCTGCGCACTGCCCAGCGCCACGCGGAAGCCGCTCATGACCTCGTCGAACACGAACAGAGCGCCATGCTTTTGGCACAACTCGCTGATGCGTTGAATGAAGGGCACGCTCGCGCGCACGAAGTTCATGTTGCCGGCAATGGGCTCGATCATGACGCAGGCGATCTCGTCGCCCTGGGTGGCGAAAGTCTGCTCGATCTGCTCGATGTTGTTGTACTCAAGCACGAGGGTGTGCTGGACCACCTCGGGTGGCACACCGGCGCTG